>JAGQLK010000100.1 GCA_020429485.1 Candidatus Dojkabacteria bacterium
CTTTAAGTTCCTTTTTTTCCTGTTTAATTATCTCTTTAACTGTGTTAATTAATTTTTGAGTGGGCATAGTATTTATATAAAAATTAAATTGCCTCATGTTTTGTTAAACGATATTTTTTAATTTAGTTACTCAAAATAGAAACTTTGAAAAAATAATCGAAAAACATTATTCTTAATATAGCCGATCAAAAATAAAATTTATGTTAAATAGTTCATATTTCTTTCCTGAAGCAACATTAGACTATCATGATCTTGGTGAGTTAACTGATTATGATATAGAGCAGCATCTAAATATCTTTTTAGTCGAGAGCCATGCAGCTGGATATGATAAAGTATTAATAATAACAGGAATTGGTATTCATTCTGTTAATGGCCCCAAGGTAAGGCCACTAGTAACTCGGTTACTTGCTGAAAACAAATTGATTGCCCAATACAAGCAAGCTAGCATTGAAAACGGTGGCAGGGGAGCCTTTGAGATATGGTTAAAAGATAAAATAAAATGAAAGACGATAAACTATTGCCTAAAATACTAATTTTCTCTTGTATGATACTACTATTTATTTGTATCATTTTCTCCAGTGCCTTGGTCATATTAATTAGAGAGGTGCCATCTATATTAGATTTTTAATTTAATTTCATGAAAAAGATATTATTACTAGCTACTGTTGTTATGCTTGTCACTGCTTGCAATAAAGCAGAGGACTCAAAAACTCAACTAGTTAATTCTATTGCTACACCAACTCCAGAATTTGTCGAAACTGAAATAGCACAACTAGAGACAGAAGATGTTTTAGTTGGAGATGGGCAAGAAGCACAAGAAGGTGACACAGTTTCGGTTCATTATGTAGGAACACTAGAATCTGGAGAACAATTTGATAGCTCAAGAGATAGAGGGACACCATTCGAATTCACAATTGGAACAGGATCTGTTATTCAAGGATGGGAGCAGGGGATACCAGGAATGAAAGTTGGAGGGATCAGAATTTTAACAATACCACCAGAATTAGGATATGGCGCATTTGATAGACCTGGAATTCCAGCAAATTCAACATTAATTTTTGAAGTAGAATTACTAGAAATAAAGTAATCTATTATTCAAAGCTTCTAAATATTGGAGTTGGAGTAGGTGTTGGATAAAGCTTAATTGCTCTAATCTTATCTATTTCAACGCTAAAATTAGCATTTCTTGATACATTAACAACACCAGTAACTTCTTTTATTGTTGGTACTTGTGTTGGGCAATCTTCTCCAGTATTTCGAGTATCAAATACTATTTTTACAATTTCAGGACTCGAATCTAAAATACTAACTATTTTGTCTATTTCATAGCATGGAGTAGGGGTCTGTATCTGAGCATAATAAAGAAACTGATTATCTCGGAAGAAAAATTCCATATCAAAACCTGTCGTTTGAAATTCAAATAGAACAGGGACATCACTTGGTCTCAAAGACTGCGTAACTGGAACATCAGTAACTGTTACTATCTGAGTAGTAGTTGTTGGTGTTGTATTGTTGCCATTATTTATTTGCACAACGATTTCAGGAGTAGGTGTTACCTCTTCATCTAATATAACCACATTTTCGTCTTCTGGTTGATCTTGGTTACCAGATATAGTACAAGCACTAAAAGTGAATAAGACTATTAATAGGAGTATTATTTTTTTCATATTTACTTATATTCTTTCTTAACGGTAACTAATTTTAAACGAAATGTAAACAAGATCATTAACCGATATTCTGTATTTATTCTAATATTACAGCTTTTGTTACAATTCTAATCTTGTTAAAGTATTAGTAAACTAAAAAAACACTATGAATTATACAGGTTTAAGCACAAAAGAAGCTAATGAACGATTAGCACAATATGGTCCTAATGAAATAACAACTACAAATAAGCACACACCGCTAACTATTTTTTTGAATCAACTCAAAAGTCCATTAATATACATTTTGATTTTTGCAGCAGTAATTTCTGCAGCACTAGGCGAATACAATGATGCATTTTTCATTTTATTAGTAGTATTAGTAAATAGCTTTTTAGGGTTTTTCCAAGAATACAAAGCTGAAAATACTCTCGAGGTTTTGCAGGCTAGCATATCTCAAACAGTTAAAGTAATAAGAAACTCAGAGAAAATTATTATCCCAAAAAAAGAACTTGTTCCAGGTGATCTAATCGTATTGGAATCTGGCCTAAAAGTTCCAGGTGATGGTGCACTTATTGAAGCGACTGAACTTACTGTGAATGAATCACTATTAACAGGCGAATCCGTACCTGTAAAAAAAATAATTAAAAGCGAGCATCATGAAGATGAAGAAAATGAGAATATTCACCTAATTTTTAAAGGCTCAACAGTTATAGAAGGAATTGGACTTGCAGAAATAACACATACTGGTGATTCAACAGAATTTGGACAAATAGCAAAAAATCTTAGTAATGAATTTGATCCTGTGACACCGATCAAGAAAGAACTGATTCAGATAAGCAAAGTGATTACAATACTAGTTCTGTTAGTGAGTATTGGAATATTTGCTCTAGGGTTATTTAGAGGCGTAGAATTTGAAGAAATTTTTCTAACAACTGTTGCTTTAGGTGTAAGTACAATTCCAGAAGGATTAATTATAGCCCTTACAATAACCCTGGCTTTAGGCATGAATCGCATAATGGCGAAGAAAGCAGTTGTTAAAAACCTACCTGCTGCTGAGACATTGGGAGATATTGATGTTTTATGTGTTGATAAAACCGGAACACTTACATACGGTAAGATGGCTGTGGCCGAGACATCTTTTACAAACGAAGATCTAGCATTTATGGCTTTAGCTACATCTAATAACGATGCTAACTTTATCGATAAGGCAATCTCTAATTTCGTTCGCGAAAAAAAAGGAGACGATTACTTCTACAAGCATTTTCAGAATAGGAGAAAACTTTTCCCATTTTCATCAAGGAGAAAATATACTGGTGCTTTTGATGGTGATCATTTATTTGCAGTAGGTGCTCCAGAAGTAATACTAGGTTTTAGTAAGGATTACGATACAAATATTAAAAACATTATTAAATCCAAAGCCGAAGAAGGTTATCGGATGGTTGCTGTGGCAGCTAAAGAAGCTGATATCAATGGTAATCCAGAGAGAGATGCATTTGTAGATATGACATTTCTTGGATTGGTATTTGTGAGCGATCCAGTAAGAGAAAGTGTTGCTGGTTCCATTGCAAAAATAGAGGGTGCAGGTATAGAGATCAAAGTCATCACTGGAGATCTGAGAGAAACAAGCATGAATATACTCAATAAGCTTAATTTCAAGATTAGAGAAGAAGAAATAATCGCCGGCCATGAAATCAATGAGATTAATAATGAAGAAAAATTTGATCAGATCGTGGCAACTACAAAGCTTTTTTACAGAACAACACCAGATCAGAAACTCAGAATCGTTAAAAGTCTACAGAAACAAAACAAACGTGTTGGAATGATGGGTGATGGTGTAAATGATTCCCCAGCAATTAAAAAAGCAGAAATTGGGATATGTGTGGATAGTGCGACAGATGTAACCAAAGAAGTAGCTGACCTAGTTTTATTAGAGTCTGACTTTCAAACCATTGTTGATGCTGTAGAGGAGGGGAGAAACATTTTTGAAAATCTCAGAAAAATAATGACTTATCTTTTTGCTGATAGTCTATCAGAAACAATCCTAATCACACTTAGTTTAATTCTAGGTCTGCCATTACCACTACTGCCTTTACAATTACTCTGGATCAATCTTGTGGAAGATGGGCTTGCTAGCTTAGCTTTGAGCTTCGACAAATCGCAAATGGATCTTCTAAAACAACCACCGCGTAAACAGGATTCGTCTATCTTTGATAGGCAGGTAATATCACTAATTGTAATTATTAGTTTAATTATTGATGTCATTTATTTCATAATTTTCAAGCATCTACTCGACACAGGATACTCACTCGAAAGAGCGCAAACATTTATTTTCTTTGGTGTTGCAGTAAGTTCATTAGTATTTCTATACTCTGCTAAAACAGTTGATAGTAATATTTGGAGAGAAAATATATTTGATAACATAGTTGTCAACTTATCAGTAGTAGTAGGATTCATCTTAATGCTTCTATCTGTGTACTGGGGACCATTACAAGAGTTACTTGGTACAGTTAGCCTTACACGTGCAGAGGTTGGGTACATACTATTACTTGCGTTAGCTGATACCATGTTAATTGAAATAGTGAAGTATTTTGCTCATAAGCTAAATAAAACCTTACACTATTAGCCCATCGTTATTATGTTTCGAAAAAAGATGATACAATAATAAGCTAATCACTTAGCATTAATTTGTTTTTTATTAATTATTAATGCACAAAGCAAAGGCCAGCGTCATCTCCTGCATGGACTTCAGATTTCACGATAAGATTCAAGCTTTTCTCCAATACAAAGATTATTTAGGTAAATGTGATGAAATTGCAGTGGCAGGTGGTACCAGAGATTTTATTACTCCTGTGGAAGATGCGGACGGTGAATATATCTGGAAACAACTAGAACTATCAATCAAACTCCATGATCCTGAAGAAATAATTTTCATTGATCACCAAGATTGCGGTGGATACGGTCAAGACGATACAATCCCACTTGGTTTAAGTAAAAAGGAAGATCTGGAGATGCACAAAAAGTTTTGCACAAAGTTACGCAAGGTTTTAATGCAGAAGCATCCCGATAAAAAATTTACATTTCTATACGCTCCTCTAAGAGGAGACATAGTTGAATGTGAATAAAGAAAATAGTCTA
>JAGQLK010000101.1 GCA_020429485.1 Candidatus Dojkabacteria bacterium
ACTTGTACAGAAGAAACTTCACCAGTAGCTTCAACAGTATCACCTTCACCTACCTTCAAGAAATCTCCAATAACTACTATACCTACAGTATTTTCTTCTAGGTTAAGAGCTAATCCATCGATCTGCTCTCCTGTAGAAGTATTTATCTTAACAATTTCATTAGATCCAACTCCTGATAATCCGTCAGCAACTGCAATACCATCTTTAGCTTCTATTACTTTTCCAGTATTCTTAATTTCCATTTTCTGCTAATACGTCATTTAATTTAGAGTTTGTTGAGAATGAAATTTCATCATCACCAACTTTAATTTGAATACCAAACTCGACCGCTTCATCTACTTCAAAAACGAACACCAATTCTTCATCCTTGAACATTGAATTAATCTTGCTTTCGATTTTTGATCTCTGTTCAGATTCAAGATCTACAGAACTTAGAGTATGAGCTACTTTTATTTTTCCTGAAGTGATGAGCTCGTATGATTTGATAACTTCTTCTATATTTGCTCCCTCTAAATCATTCAACAATCTAAGTAGTCTTAGGTTCAAGTCTTCACTTGAATTTCTATTTATGTATAGTTTTGCGGCGATTTGTTTTTCCATTGATTATAATTCGTTAATTGATTCAACTATAAGTTTTCTGTCGATGTCTGTTTTTTCTTGATTATAGACCTCTTTCAATACCTTTCTAGTTGCTTTTTCTACTCTATCTGCCATTTGCTCTTCAAGTTTTGCTCTTTCTTCATCAAGCCTTGAGTTTGCTTTTGCAATAATCTCATTAGCTTCAGCTCTTGCTTCATCAAGGATCTTCTTTCTCTCATCCTTAACATCTTGCATTGCTTCAGCTTTAGCTTTTTTAACTGCTGATTTCATTTCAGCTGACATAGCTTCTTCTTTTTCTATCAATTTACTTTTTTCTTCGTCCATCTGGCTTTTAAGTTCTAGACCCTCTTTGATTTCTCTTTGTCTCTTTTCTAGGGTAGCTAGTAAAGAACTTAGAACGAATTTATTAATAATGAAGTAGATTATGATAAAAAGAACTACATAAACTACTATGTCGAATATACTTATCCCTAATGCATCCATAGCTAATTATGTTTTATAAATAAATTCACAATTAAGGCAAGATTAGGAATGCAACAACAAGTGCATAAATTGCAACTGCTTCTGCAAACACAATCGCCAAAATCATAAGAGTTTGGATTGTACCAGCTGTTTCAGGATTTCTACCTACTGCTTCCATTGCTTTGGAACCAATTAATCCAATTCCGATACCTGGGCCAATCGCACCTAATCCGATTGCTAATCCCATTGCTAAATATTGTAATCCTACTTCCATGGTCTTTTATTATACTAAGTTAAAATAAGATTAATGATCATGGTGAGTTGTTGCCAACCCGATAAACATCGTTGTAAGCATGAAGAATACAAATGCTTGTATAATCGCTACAAATAGCTCAAACATAAGGAATGGCAATGTAGCTGCTCCAACTGATATTCCAGTCAATATAACTAGCAGGACTTCTCCTGCAAATATGTTTCCAAACAACCTAAATGCGAAAGAGATAATCTTTCCAAGTTCAGAAACGATTTCAAGGATACCAACTATAAACTCAATTGGCCCCTTAAAGCTAATGTATTTTTTGATGTAACCAAATCCAAGATATTTGAAGCCTAATACGTTTGTTGTGATAACTGAAATTAGAGCTAATGCTAAAGGCATATTAATGTCACTTGCAGGTGCTCTGAATACATGTGCTTTTTCTTCAAAAATTTTAACGCCACCAGTAGTAAGTACACATTCTTTTGTTTCCCAACATGTACTAAAACTCACTTCCTTTACAGCATGTTCCTCTTCTTCACTGGCACTATTATCTGCATGTTCTGCTTCTTCCATCATTACATCTAATTCTTCATGATCATCAGCTAACTCACCTTCTTCACCATGATGTCCATGATCAACTACTGTTGAAGGAACTAATGGAGTAAGAGCTAATAGATTAGAGAAAAGAACAAACACAAAAAATGTAAAAACAAACCCAAACATTGTCTTAGCTTTAGCGTCACCCATTACTCCACCAACTAAGTTGTAGAGATATTGGACTAATGATTCAACAACGATTTGAAATTTACCTGGATTTGCGTAGCTTAACTTTACTCTGAGCATCATAGCAACAATTGCGATTATGATCGTCACAATCACAGCCAAAATGACCGCATTAGTAATAGGAAAACCACCAATAGAGAATATTTCTTCTGCAGCTAATGGTATGTTCATCTTTTACTTCTTGTTTAATTATGTAAATAAAATTTGTGAATGACGGGGAAAAGAGTAGATGATAATAGCAATTATAATCTAATTAATCAAGCCTTTTGAGTATTTCTACTATCTCATCCATGCTTTCATAAAGCATATCCACTTCGTCTAAGATTTTGTCAGATACAGTATGCCTTGGGGCAGCACAAAATGCAGACTTTTTCATAACTTCTAAGTCATTACTTCCATCACCAATCATCCATACTTGTTCTGGAGATAAATTATTATCAATTAGATATTTACTGAATATATTTAGTTTTTCTTCTGCCTCATCTACTGCGTAAACAAATGTAGAAAAGTTACTGTCTTCATCAAAGATGAATTTAGTAGAAGTAAAACCATATTCTATATCTAACTTCTGTTTAATCCGATTCAAATTCAGGTCAGGTGTACCAGATAATAAAACTAGTTCAATTGAATTTTGCTTCAAATACTCTCTGAATGGTAATACATCATCTCTAATCTCAATTTGCTCAAATATCTTGATAAACATTTCTTTGGAGTGGTTATCGGCGCTTTTCCACAAACCTGATAGTCCATCAATTGCTTCCTGTGTTGTTATTTTGCCATTTCTAAGTAACAGAAGTAAATTATGATGCTCTTCTAATGATTGATCTAGATTTGTAGTGATCAAGTCCCATGCGGTCACCTCGCCAGATGTTACTGTGCCATCAATATCTAAAAAAATAGTATGGGGTTTATTCATTTATGGAATAGTTTTTACGACTCATAATAGCACAATTCTTTACAAAAAAGTCCGGTCATGACAAACTATAAACAAGTAAGCCTGATGAATATTCTTACTGCCATAAAACTATTATTACCTTAATTATATACTTATCATATGTTTCTGATCAGAGCAGAAGCACAATCTACTGATACGGTTATCTCACCGACTATTCCTTTCGACCCACCAAATGTCCCTACTACGACTACGCCCAGTGTGATTCCCACACCATCAGGCCCAAGTATCACAGTTTCTTCTGATAGAACTCAAGCTGGCGTTGGAGACAGAGTTAAGGTCAGTGTAAATATTGATACAAAAGGAGCTGAGGTTAGAGAATATTCATTTAATATTACTTTTAATCCAGGTATTTTTAGAGTTGTAGATGCCAACACAACAACATCGTCAACTGTAGAAATATCATTCCTCGATACATTTTTTCAGGCTACACAAAATGAATCATCACAGCAAAACGGCACAATTAACGTTGCTGCCAGTACAGATTTAGGATCTGCCACAATATCAAATAGAACTGTTGCTGAATTTGAGTTAGAAGCTATTGCAGAAGGTTTTTCTGAAGTTCAAGTAGTGACTGCTAACAGTTTATTGGTCAATACAAACTCAATCAACATATTAGAGTCAGGTAATAGCATTAGTTTTACCGTAACTTCACAAGGCGATACCTCCCCTACACCAATTACCGGAGTAGGAGAACAGCCTATCCCTTCAACCACTCCTAGTACTGCTCTTCTAGACGGTGAAAGTGGGAAGAGTGTCATTGTTGTAGGTTTACTGCTCATTGCATCAGGCTTTTACATTTGGAAGCAGAAAAACCGTGAAAAAGTTCACTGAGGAGAGAGTATTTATGAATACTAGTATTAGTATTCAAGTATACTCTGATCTTGGCACAGTTAAAACAAAAGAACAGCTAGATAGGGCATTTGCTATGTTTGATCTTGTTGTTAAAAAATATACCCGCTTCGATAATTCAAGTGAATTATCAAAGTTAAATAAGTCTAACGGCAAGTTGTATAAAGTCAGCTCCGAGTTTTTTGAGTTGATTGAATATTTATTAGAACTATCCCAAATAACAAACGGTGTATTTGATCCAACAGTAATAGATTTGCTTGAGCTTTACGGGTACGACAAAAATCAATCTTATGAGCAATTAGAAGACCCTGCTCTACTTAATAAGATAAAAACTTACTCATTAAGACGGCCAACTCCCAGTTCAATAGAATTGCACAAGAAAACATCTGAAGTAAAATTAGCAAAAGGTCAAAGAATAGATTTAGGAAGTATAGGCAAAGGGTTTGCTGTTGATCTAGCACACAGTGTTCTTTCGGAAAGCTTTAAAGCTTTTCTTATTAACGCCGGCGGAGATGTAAGAATCAAGTCTGATAGATCAGTAAAACCTACTTGGACAATGGACCTATACAGAGCTCCACTGCCTAATCAAGCTCCTATTGATGATGCGAGCTGGGGACAATTAGAATTATCTGGGAATATTAGTGTTGCAGGATCAGGAGGCTGGGTAAGACGAATAAAGTTCTTTCATCATCTTTTGAATCCTAAAACAGGCCTACCACAGAACATCGTAAGCCAGACCTTTACTATCGCAGATAAGGCTATCAGTGCAGATGCATGGGCTACTATTTTATTTCTAATGGGTAAAAATGGTACTGAATTAGCTTCACGAAATAATATTGAGTACATGATAATTATG
>JAGQLK010000102.1 GCA_020429485.1 Candidatus Dojkabacteria bacterium
ATCTATTATGTTAACTGTTTATTAAAGTTGTAACTGTTTTTAACAATAAACGAAATATTTTTTAGTTCTTACTCTTTACTCTAAGAAATTATGATAATCTGATTTGCATATCCATTATTCTCTAATAAAAATTCATAAACTTCCTTACCTGAGTATTTGGGTAAAGTAGTATCTAGAATAATTAAATCTGGATTTATTGTGTATACTAGACCGAGTCCTTCTATACCATCTGATGAAGAAAATATCTCGATGGAATTATCTAGATCACCAAGAATACTCTTGATGAGCTGTCTTATAGCGTAGTTATCATCAACTAGTACTATTTTCATACTTGAATTGATTTCTTATAGAATAGGAATAGTTATATAAATATCAGTCTAGCATAGAAACAAAAGCATATCATTAAGTTCAATGAAATTATTTGGCAACAAGAAGCATATGTTAAACTATAGAAATAACTTAATTAAGTAGATTGATATTATGTCTATTTTATTTGCCCATTTAGTATTTGTAATTGGAACTTTTGCTGCAGGTGTTGCTCTGGGTTGGAAAATCAAGCCAACCTATGAGAAAAAGTATGTAGAAAGAGATAGTTAGTCAAGAGTTATTTGCCTACTTGCTTTTAGCAATTAGTAAATATGCTAAGCCAATTATAATTATTGCGATTCCCCAGAAGTGAAAAGCTGCTTGGTAACTACTCAGCTGTGAAATATATCCTGTCGAAAAGTAAACAACTAGTACGAATAATTCAATTATGAATCCATTTAGAGACGAAATAGTTGCTCTAACATTTGTTGGAGTATTGTGCTGTAGTTTGCCTTCGAAAACTGTTTGTATAATTGAGAACGTAAAGCTAAATACTACCAGTAGAACAAGTGAAAATATGTTAAACATATACGCTGCAAGGATCAAGAGTATCCCATTGGCAATAAATACCATGTACGCTTTGCTATTAGTAATATTCGAGAATTTCTCCACTATAGAATTACCAGTTGCTTGAGCTATACTCATTGATGCTAGAAAAATCCCTAGACCCCATTTTGGTGTTCCTAAATCATCTGCAAATAATGTCCAAAATTCATCAAGTGCACCACCAAGAGCAAATGCAAAAGACAAAAATATAATGATTGAGACAAGAGTTTTATTGTCCATAGTATATCTAATACCTTCGGCTAGAACTTCGAGAAATTTACTTTCACCAGTTGATCTAATCATAGGCACTGACTTTATTAAGACTAATGAAAGAATTGAAAGTACTAGTGCTAGAGTACTCAAAGTAAGAACAAAAGAGTAACCCCAGTTAATTGCAATAGAAGCGAGTAATGAACTGCAGAGTATAGCTATGAAAGACATAGTTTTTGTCTTACCAAGCACTTTTGTATAAAGAGCATTCTTCCCGTTCGCATTTAGCTCGTCATAAATCAAGGCCTGTAAAGTACCCGAAGTAAGAGCACTCTTAATACCCCAGCAAACAAAACCGAATAAGAATCCCCAAAATGTTGGGAATATAATCCATGCAAGGTAGCCAACTACTCTAATAAACTGAGCTACGATTAATAAAGCTTTCCTAGAAAACATATCAGCTAATACACCAGATGGGATCTCGAGAAGCATAGCTGTCCCTGACCAAAATGCTAAAAGAATACTTATTTGAAGAGGCGATATTCCAAAATCCCCAAACATTACTGTATATAAAGGATAGATTAAGACAAAGTCATCAAAGAATCTATAGAGATAAATTTTAGTGGTAAATCGCATAATACAAGTATAAACGTTTTATTGATTGTAACTTATCAGTAGGTTCAAAGGAATATTGGGGTATCTAATGAATGAAACTTCTTATCAGATAAAACGGAGCGCGCCTTCACTGTTTTCATGAATAGTTAACATATTGGAGCGACAGACGGGGGTCGAACCCGCAACCCTCAGTTTGGAAAACTGATGCTCTAGCCAATTGAGCTACTGTCGCGCTTTGAGGTAAAACAATTATACAAAACTATATCGAAAAAGTCATATGCTTTTCAATAGTTCTGCTAGATAATATCGTTTTGTCTAGCGATATCTAATAATTCAGCTACATCAGGATCGCTTAATGAATCTAATACATTTTCCCACATATGGAGGCTTGTTTCTGCCCAGTCTGAATATTGGGATCTGGCCAAATCTGTATAGAAATATATTCCTTTGTCCATTAAGGGCTTTTGTTCAGCAACTACTTTATTTGCAAGTTTGCCTATATCATATTTATTCTGTGTTAAGAATTTTGAGGCAAAAAGAATTGGTGTTGTAGGAAGAGATTTGAATAGGGTATCTGCATCAGATAATGCTTGAGCTTCTAAGCTGAGAGTCCTATTTTCTCTATATTCTGTATGTGCATCTTCAATAACTCCTAGTATAAAAGAAGTGTCTTCTGGACTGAAGTCGCTCATTTCTAGATATTCTTGAATTTTGGCGTTTGCTGCTTCTGGCTCTAATTTGTCAGTGAAAATATAGTTCAGATCATGTACTAGTGCAGCTGATGCTACCATATCGATTCTGGCATCAATACTTTCCGCAAACTTGATGGACATGTTATGCACGAAGTTGATATGGTGCCAGCCATGAAAAAGAAGCTTTGATTTATTTTCAGGTAAGTTATAAAGCTCAAATACGCTTTCAAAAAGCTTCTTATAACTCTGGTTTGAAATCATATTATTCATTATTAATAGTAACTTCAGGAGTTACAGATGGAGTAGGGATTGCTTGATCTTGTTCATCACTATTTTGCTCTTGCTGATCCTGCTCATCCTGAGTCTGCTCTTCGTCTTCACTGCTTTGGATCTGCTCCAACTGATAATCTATTATCTTATCAATCTGTGTTCTTTGAAGAACAGTGTCTAATAGAGGAACTTTATCCGCTCCTTTGAAAGCTTGTGCTAAGAAAATGATTACGAGAGTGAACCCGATTGTAGCCCCAAGTGCTGAAAATATGCCATTGATAAATCCTTTTAAGGCCAACTTTAAAAAAGTAGAGTTAGAGTTCATTTGAGCTACCTCTTCGGTGAGACTCTGAATTTCAAATCGTAACAATTTTAAGTCGGCCTTATCTTTATTATCTAATACTTTATTACTCAAAATTAAAGGTTAATATCTAAACTACGATTAGATATATTATCCATTAATTTAGCCTTGAAGTCATCATATTTCATGCCGTTTTCTTGTTCTCCTGAAAGGTATCGTACAGAGACTGCTTTATCTGCTTCCTCTTTTGCACCTAGGATAAGCATATATGGGACTTTCACTTCTTGCGCTTCTTTTACTTTCTTTTGCATACGCTCGGAGTTGCTATCAACACTTACCCTAACTCCTGCTTGTCTTAGGTCTTCAGCAAGCTTTTCTGCATAAGAGTTATTCTGATCGCTGATAGGAATAAGCCTTACTTGTTCTGGTGCTAACCATGCTGGGAAATTTCCTGCAAAATGCTCTATCACAAAAGCTAAGAAACGCTCATGGACTGAAAGAGGAGCTCTATGGATTACAAATACCTCATTATTTTTATTTCCTTCCTCATCGACATATTCGAGATTAAATCTTGTTTTGGCAGCAAAGTCTAACTGAATTGTACTCATAGTTTCTTCTCTACCTATAACTGATTTGAATTGTACATCTACTTTTGGCCCATAAAATGCTGCTTCATCATCTGCTTCTATATATTTAACACCCATTTCTTCTAATACTTCCCTAATTACATTCTCTGAGTATTTCCAATTATCTGGTTCATCGATATATTTATCTTTTCTTTCTGGGTCCCATTTAGATAGTCTAAACCAGTAATCTTCAAGTCCAAAGATTTCGAAATACTCCATTGTCAAATTCATTACTTGCTTGAATTCTTCTTTGATCTGATCTTTGCGAACATAAATATGAGAATCGTTCATAGCTAAACACCTTACTCTAAGTAGGCCAGCTAATGTTCCTGATAACTCATTTCTATAACATGTACCGTATTCTGCGAATCTAATTGGAAATTCTTTGTAGCTTCTTGGTTTATGTAAGTACATTCTGTGATGATGTGGACAATTCATTGCCTTCAGATAGTAAGTTCCATCATCCATTTCCATAGCTGGATACATATCATCTTCATAGTATGGGAGATGACCTGAAGTTAGAAACAACTCTTTCTTAGCAATGTGAGGTGAGACTACCCTTTGATATCCGTATTCTTTCTCTTTTTCTTTTGCTAATCTTTCTATCTCATCTCTCATTATTGTTCCGTTAGGAAGCCACATAATTAGTCCTTTACCGACCATATCATCGATGAAATATAATTCTAGTCTTTTGGCTAGTGCACGATGATCTCTCTTTTTAGCCTCTTCCAATTGCCATAGATATTTATCTAGCTCTTCTTGCTTCTCAAATGCGGTTCCATAAACTCTTGTAAGCATTTTATTCTTCTCATCACCTCTCCAATACGCTCCTGCTAGAGATAGAAGTTTGATAGATCCTATTTCGCCTGTCTTATCTACATGTGGACCTTTGCATAGATCTACAAATGGATTTTTACTTTCCAAGTCCCCAGTGTAATAAAGAGTAACTTTGGCATCTTTCTCTTCTATTTCTTGTAACCACTCCTGTTTGTAAGGATTATCTTTAAAGATTTCTCTAGCTTCCTCTAGACTCACTTCTTTTCTTGTAATCGGTAAGTTTGCTTTAATTAACTTTTTCATTTCTTTTTCTATT
>JAGQLK010000103.1 GCA_020429485.1 Candidatus Dojkabacteria bacterium
TAGTTGGTATTGTATACCTAATTATCACTTATCTAGATCCTGAAGCATCTGCTTCACAGATTACTGATACCACGGAAGAAACTGCTGAGGATACTGATCAACAATTCGATATTTCTCAAGCGGTTGTTGAACCAGATAAAACAGATACCAATGAACTATATAATTACGATTTTGTATATGCGAATGTATTAGGTATTAACACTGATTTCGCCTATCAGCTAGGTAGAAATGCATCTCGAGTTAATACACCAAATGCCCAAGATATAGTAAGCATAAAAATTACGAGCATAGGTGTTGATGCTCCCATTATTCATGATCTAGACGGAGATAAAGCAATAGATATTGGATGGTGGATGTATCCTGCATCAGAAGATTATGGAGAAAAAATAATTCTAGCTCACAGAAGATACTGGCAACCTGGGCACCCATATTCTGCTTGGAATATTGACCAGTTAGAAATAGGTACAATTATTGAAGTAACAGATATAAATGGTATTACATATAAATATCAAGTAACTAGCCAAGCGGTTAGAGATGGCTATGATTTAGGTATCTTTAGACCTTCTGAAGAAGATATAATCAAAATTGTTACTTGCAGTACTTGGAATGGTGGTGCAGGTAGTTCAGATTATAGAAGCGTAACCATTGCCGTTAGAATTGATTAATACTAATTAATCAGATTTTCTTCCCTTCTCTATTCTTTGACTATCCATTTTTAATAGTCTGAATTATAATATCCATACAATTTAGTAGATACTACATTTCCTCAAAGCTAATAAACGATTTGCCTGGTGTGTTATTATTTACTTTAGTAATTTATAGATTTGATTAAATACTATTATGTTTGGACGTCTAAAAAAATTATTTGACAATAACGACCGTGCAATTAAAGAAGTTACTCCCACAGTAGATGAAATATTCGGTTTAGAAGATAAGGTTAAGTCTCTATCTTTTGAAGAAATGAGAGACAAGATAGACGGTATGCGCAAAGAGTTGGCTCCTATTTTAGAAAAGTTCCCAGAATCATATAAAACTTCATTAACATCTGATTTATCTGATGAGTTCAGTAAGGAAGAAGCAGAATTAAGCGATAAATTAAAGTCATTTATTCCAGAGCTATTTGCTATTCTTAGAGAAACAAATAGTAGAAAATTTGGTAAACCACATTATAGAGTTCAATTAATTGCTTCTACTATTTTAGCTCAAGGACATAGATTGGCAGAGCTAAAGACTGGAGAAGGTAAAACTCAGGTATTCCACTTGCCTGCCGCCTTATATGGATTGACAGGTAGAGGCTCTCATGTAATTACTGTAAATGATTACCTTGCAAGACGTGACGGAGAATATGCAGGTCATGCTATGGCTGATCTAGGTATAACAGTAGGTGTTATTACTCCTCAAGCAGCGTATAGGTTTGTTAAAGATGAAGATTTAGCAAAAGTAAAAGGTGAAGAAGCGGCAAAAGAAAGAGAGTCACTAGACGTATCGCTCTTAAGTGATATGAGGGGTATTAATCTTATGGAGTGTACAAAACAAGAAGCATATGAACAGAACGTAGTGTATGGTACTAATAATGAATTCGGTTTCGATTACCTGAGGGATAATATGGTTTATGAGCTGAAGAATAGAGTTCAGAAGGAACTATATTTCTGTATCGTTGACGAAGCTGACTCAATTTTAATTGATGAGGCAAGAACTCCACTTATTATCTCCGCACCAGCAGAGGCTTCAAATGATTTATATACTCAGTTTGCAAGAATCGTAAAAAAACTTGAAGATGAAAAACACTACACAGCTGATGAAAAGTCTCACTCTGTTACGTTGACAGATGAGGGAGCTGAATATGTTGAAAAGTTATTGAATATCAATAATATTTGGGAAAACTACCAAATGGCTCATCATTTAGATAATGCACTAAAGGCTGAGGTTCTTTATAAGAAAGATGACGAATATATTATCAAAGAAGGTGAAATTTTAATCGTTGATGATTTTACTGGTCGTGTTCTCAAAGGTAGAAGATACTCTGACGGATTGCATCAGGCGATAGAAGCTAAAGAAGGGGTTGAAATTAAGAGAGAATCCAAAACAATGGCTACAATTACTTTCCAGAATTTTTTCAAACTATACAAAGTCCTTGCTGGCGGTTCAGGTACTATCATGACTGAAGCAGAAGAATTTGCTTCTATTTATAACTTAGAATCACTTGCTGTACCTACAAATAGACCTGTTATCAGGGACGATAAGACAGACAAAGTATACAAAACCAAGCAAGCTAAGTTTGAAGCAGTAGCAGATGAGATAGAAACTATAAACGAAGCAGGGCAACCGATATTGGTTGGTACTACTTCTGTGGAAGCATCAGAATATCTATCAAGAATATTAGATAGAAGAGGTGTCGAGCATGAAGTATTGAATGCTAAATTTCATGAAAGAGAAGCAGCTATAGTTTCAAAGGCTGGTAATAAGGGAGCTGTTACTGTTGCAACTAACATGGCTGGTAGAGGTACTGATATTCCATTGACTAAAGAAGTATTAGAAATGGGAGGATTATATATTATTGGTACAGAAAGACATGATGCAAGACGTGTAGATAATCAGCTTCGAGGTAGAGCAGGTAGACAAGGTCAACCTGGAGCATCACAGTTCTTTGTTGCTCTTGACGATGAAATAATGCGTATTCAAGGTGGAGATATAGTAAAAAGACTTATGGAAATGGCAAACGTTCCAGATGATATGCCTATCCAAGCTAGCTTGATAGGAAGGTCTATTGAATCAGCGCAGAAGAAAATGGAAGGTCACCACTTTGACATTAGAAAAAGGCTGGTAGACTATGATAACGTAATGAATCAGCAAAGAGAGATCTTTTACAGTAGGAGATATAATTTGCTCGATATAACATCTCAAGCAAAGTTAGAAGATCAAGAAAAGGCTGAAAAAGCATCTAAAGATATCGTAAATAATCTAAAAGATATGTTGGCTAGTGAAGTTGAGAGTATAGTAAATGCACATTTCTTCAGTGATAGAGATGATGAAGCAGATAAATCTAAACTAGTGAAAGATTATCTTGATCTAGCTCCTGACGAAATGATTGCAGATGCATATCAAGATGCTACTGGAAATAAATCTACAAAAGGTATTTTGGATGCACTAACATCATCAATAGCTGATTTAGAAGTAGGTGAAATAATAGAATTATTCACAAAAATAACAGATACAATGCTTGATAAGAAAGTTATTGAATTCGAGAAAGGTTTATCTGATGTATATAAGATCAGTTCTCTTCAGACAATGGATGAGCTATGGACTGAACATCTAAATGTTATGGGCGACTTAAGAGAAGGGATTGGATTAAGAGGCTATGCTCAGAGGGACCCTCTTGTAGAATATAAAAATGAAGGGTTCGCTATCTTTGAAAAGTTCGTAAGTTCTATCAACTCTCAAATTGCTAGGCGAATTCTTAAAATTAGAAGAGTAATGCAGCAGCCAATAATTGAAACTAAAAAACTTGCAACAAATGAAGATGAAGTTTCTGATGTTCTAACTGGAAGCCGAGAGATGAGCAGTAATGTTGAAAAAGCTTTATCTAGCAGATCTCAAAATAAGTCACAGCCAAAACAGGCGCAGAGTAAACCAAGTTTAAATATTGGTAGAAATGATCCATGTCCTTGTGGTTCAGGATTAAAATATAAGAAGTGTGGGTTGATTAACTCACCTAAACACAAGGCTTAGTAATTAACTGGAATGATTAAGAATATTTTTAAGCTTGTAATTGATCGGCAATTATAGCCGCTGTGCTGATGTCAATCATGAAAGCATCAGATAGTTGCGCGGCTAAATCATCACTACTATCTTCTAATAAGCGAAGAGCAATAGCTACATCTCCTGGTTGAAGAAATCCAAGATGTGCTCCGAGTATTTCTTCCACTTCACCAGGGTCTATAAATGGGGTATCAAATTCTGTTATAGCTGGAGTTCTGAGTTTTGTAACTCCTATTGGACCTGTACGATGGTCTGGATCTACGTCAGAAAGTGTTCTGCCCTGTCTATTTCTATTTTCTTTTAAGAGATAGTTAT
The DNA here is from genome assembly GCA_020429485.1 of Candidatus Dojkabacteria bacterium. Lineage (GTDB taxonomy): Bacteria > Patescibacteriota > Dojkabacteria > B142 > OLB20 > JAGQLK01. The sequence goes on from JAGQLK010000103.1 coordinate 4,075, forward strand.
AGTCATCACCAGGAACAGAATTACTACGCATATAGTCAATTAAACATTGCCACTTGATAGCCATAAGCATAGCTGAGGTAGGTTGGTAGCCATCTTCAAAATCTAATTGAGGAATAGCATCATCTATGTTATTAGCTATGAATGTCTGATCAAGTGTCAAAGCAGAGGATGTATCATACATGCTTCTTATCCATGCTAATCTAATCTCGTAATTTGCTCTATCAGCCTCATTGCCAACGAAAATTTGGAAAGGATCTTGTGGTTCGCCTTCTAACGAAGGATGTAATAGATTATTCTGAGTAATATGTGTTAGATACATGTCTCGAATAATGTATTGTCTTAGATCTGCAGGTAATACTACTTGTACTTGTGCTTCTACAGCATCTATTGCGTCTAGAGGCCATGCATTGTGAAAATCATCACGAGCCAAAATTGATTCTGTAAAAGAGTATAACTCTGCATTCATAGGATTAGAATCTATGACTCTATGGCGTTCATGTTGCTGAGCTACAGCTGTAGATACTAAATGTGAGTATCCTTCTTGTTCTAAAAACATTCTAATTAGCTTGAAGCTGGAGTTAACATCTATGCCATCTGTAGTGTTTGTGAGTATTTCTCCTTCACGAAAATCATTATCCCAT
>JAGQLK010000104.1 GCA_020429485.1 Candidatus Dojkabacteria bacterium
CCGTATGGAGTGATAGTCCCTCCTAAGTTAAGTTTATAGGGGCTCTTATCTTTTGAAAATCTAACATCTTTATAAATTCTAAAGACTTTGACCGTGCTTTTATCATGTAAACTATCTGCAATTCTTTTATCAAACCTAGCTATGTCTTGGGCTAACTCCTCTACAAATTCTAGGAAATCTTTATTTATCGCGTCAAATTCAGACTTATGTTCTTTGAACCATGTTCTATTATTATTCTTTGCAAGCTTTTTGAGAAAATCGAGTGTCTTTGGATTGATCATATGTGAATTACTTATAAGTTATTACTAATTATACCTATAAATAATTCAGTGCACTAATAAGTTACTGTATGAACTTCGAACCAATCAGTTGCTGCATCCCATTCGTAACAAAATATGAAGTTAATCGGTGCACTAGACTGAGCAGAAACTCGTTTTAATGTGTCAATAAATTTAGTTTCTTCGTTCAATCTTGAAAAATCTATTCCTGGAGCAACTATTGAGATATCATGATCGCTATTCGCTCCTGCAACAGTTAATAACTCCGAACCAACTCCCTGCACCAACTGGACTTGATCGCTGAGATATTGGCTAGTGCTTATTGCTCTACCGAGAGCGTTGACAATTCTCCATTCCTCTTCAGCAAAATAAAATAGTTGATCGGGTGTAAGTAACTGTCTGATATTGAGACTAATATATTGATCTACATTTGGATCTTTAACAACAACGCTTTCCTCTCCTTTCTTATGATATGGAACATATCCTAAGGGAACTCCCTCAATACCTATACCATGTCTATAAACATGATCTGAATAATCGAAGAGAACGGTTGAATTAGAAGCAGTTACAGATGTCCTTCTATGTCGTCCACTTTGGCGCAATGTAGTATTTTGCCCTAAGATATGACTGAGCATAGGATCTAACACCTGTTCAGCAAGATCAATTGCTCTCAAAGGATGCAATTCTCTTTGCCACAAAGGTGTTTGTGTCCCTCTTTCTCGATATGGGCTAAAGTATGAGCCAAACCATTCCATGCGCGTTTACTAAGATATGGCGCAATTATATAGTATTTACCTCTATTTATTCAATAAAGAACCTCTCGTAAGACTCTATACTATTAAAGAATCTAGTGGAGTAAAGAGTAACAGTTCCTGCAAATGAACCTGATTCTCTCGCCTTCATTTCAAATGTAATAGTTTCAGTTTCACCAGCTTCAATAACCAAATCTTGGTAGTAGTAGCTTAATAACTCAAAACCTAGTGCAGAAGTGTCTTCCTCACTTGTAAACATTGGTTCAGAAGTTAGAACTTCAGTACCTTCTAGGATTGATTTTTCTATCTCTACCTCATGTATTTCAATATCATTATCACCAGTATTGGTCACTATTATTTCCCATTCAAATACATCACCTTCTTCGATTACTTCTGGTTTAGAATACTCAATATCCAGCTCATCTAGATCTTTATATACTTCACCGAATCCAAAGATACCTAATCCTGCGCATAAAAAGCACATAATAATTAGAAGTACGCATCCGCCCAGAAATAGAAGTGGTTTATTTTTCATATTTAATCTCTTTAATAATTACACGTAATATACCTATTTATCTTGGTTTTGACAAGTTTAGTGTGTATAATCCCTACGCTATGAGCGAATATGATCCAATTGAACACAATTTAGTAGTAAATGAAGTAACCGACATTGGAGGAGTACAGAGATCCCTAGTTAGGCATATGCATAACACTGCAATACTTGATACTGTCCAAAGATATCCAGAACTATGCATAGAAGGTGATACGGGGTTTCATTGCCTAAATACACCCTTATTAACATGTGCAGCATTAGTAGCTGAGAGAGATTATAAAGGGTATAAGAGAACAAAACATCATTCTCCAAGCCCAATAGTTCATGTTCAGAATCCATTGGTTTTCTTCCCTTTAACTAACGACAGAAGATATGCAGATAGTGTACTTTATAAGGTTGGCTTTAATAGTACTTATGGTATAGCACATTTCGATCGCCTAGGACTTTTTGTAGTACTTCCTTATGACTTAGAAAAAACAACTTTTGAAGCACACCGTATATTAAATTCTAACTATGTCTGGGACAGTGGTGATACAAATTATATTGACCATGTGATTGATACATATTTCTATTATAATTCTAGACTACAGAGATTTCTACGCGAGAGGCTACACCCAGAATTTGCTAATGGAGAAATGACACATCAGGTACTACTACGTTTAATGAATCAGTATCTTGATCAGAGAGGATTCGATCAGATACCAGATACAGATATCACATACACTTTTTAGCATTACTTGCATCTAATCACATTTACCAATAGACTCTATGTATTACCTATACAGATATTCAACCTATGAGTGACTTAAAAACAAAGAAAAACGCAGCAAGTGTAAAAGCGTACTTGGATGGAATTATAGATGACCAAAGAAGGAAAGACTGCATCAAGATAAATAAATTAATGGAGAAAGCAACAGGTGAGAAAGGAGCAATGTGGGGCAAAAGTATTGTTGGGTTTGGAACATATCACTACAAATACGCATCAGGCAGAGAAGGCGATTGGATGTTAACCGGCTTTTCATCTAGGAAACAAGCTTTAACTCTATACATAATGTCTGGCTTCAATGAGTATGAAACCTTGCTTAAAGACTTAGGGAAATTTAAAACAGGTGTGTCATGCCTTTATATCAAATCGCTTAATGACATAAACATAGATATTTTAGAAGAACTAATTAGAAGATCAGTTGTTCACATGAAAGAGACCAACAAATAGCTCCTCCTGTTTTAATATCTGCCAATAGAGTATAATAAGTTTAGATTAATAATTATAAAATAAAAATGATAGTTAGAAACCCAGATCAAAGAGTAGCAGTATTAGTAGATGTACAAAATCTATATTATTCTGCAAAAAACCTTTATCAGGCTAAAATTAGTTTCAAGAATTTATTAAATATAGCTGTTCAAGATAGAACTTTAGTCAGAGCAATCGCATATGTAATTGCAGCTGATCCTGAAAGTGAAAATGAATTTTTTGATGCAGTAAATAGTGCTGGCTTTGAAACAAAGATGAAACCATTACAAACATTTTTTGATGGTTCTAAGAAAGGTGATTGGGATACAGGCATTGCAATGGACGCTGTAAGGTTAGGACATAAAGTTGATTCTATTGTTTTAGTATCAGGCGATGGAGATTTTGCACCTGTAGTAAACTATCTGCAACAGTCATTAGGTTGCTTAGTCGAAGTAGTAGCATTTAAGAAGACTGCAAACAATGATCTTATGGATATGGCTGATGATTTTATCTCCATAGAAGACCATAAAAGCACTTTACTCTTTAAGCAGAAAGCAAAAGCCTCCCCAAAAGGGAAGGCTAAGCCTATTTCAAAGAAATAACAATTATTGCAGAGTACCTATCTGTAAAGATTCTAGTTGGAAATCTGCAGTTGAGCTGTGCGAACCTTCTCCACCTTGAGTGTTGAACATATCTGTCGCTTCTTTACCGCAACCTTTTAGAATATCATTTCCTCCTGGATGATTTCTAACATAGCTTGATACGTCGTATACATTACCATTGATTACCATCCAACAATCATCAGAACTAGTATGCTGTGCGACCTCATCCATAGTGAATGTATCGCTAGAATTGCTAGCTGAGTCAACTGCTCCATTAGAATTACTACTAGAACTTGAAGTTGTAGTATCGGATGCTGTACTGCAACCGTATAGGACTAATGCAAACATTACTACTAAAATAAATGTGTATATCTTCTTCATTTTTCTTACTTCTAAACTAAAATACTGTCACATTCTACAGGAACTAAAATAAATTTATAATAAAATTATTGATAAATTGAATTGTTAAGCTAATCATATATTTATGATATAATTAGTTATGAAAAATCTTAATTACAGCTACAATCTAAACGCAACGACGCTAACGACCTAGTCGTTGGGCGTGTCTGCAAAGATTTTTCGCATACTCCCAACCGGGAGTTTTTTTATACCCTCGAATAAAAGCTTCATTTAGGTCGTTTCCCACAGAGTAAGACTAATTACTTATAAATTTATAGAAATGAAAAATAAATATTTAATTTTAAGAAAAGATGGATCTGCTGTGGAAGTTGATCAATACTTAGCTTCTGAAGATCCTAGTAGAGAGATGAAAGTTCTTATTGACCGTGAAGCAAAACAGATTGCTTCAGCTCAAAAAGGTGAACCGAAGTATCTTCAATATGCAAATAGGCTTGGCTTCTCATGGGAGAAGAACTCTGGTATTGGTTTTGTGAATTATAATCACAAAGCTAACCTGATATTACGATTAGTAAAAGAATACTCACGTAATTTGGTAAATGAGATAGGCTTCCCCATATACGAAGTGAATGGGTCAAATTTCTTTGATATGCAATATCCTGTGGTACAGGCGTATGCGAACTTATTTGCTGATCGATTGTTCAAATCGAAACAAGATAAAAAGGAACTGGTAATGCTATACGATGCTAGCTATCCTCAATTTAATCTAGCTGGCGACTATCAGCTAAGTTATAGAGATTTACCCTTCGCACATTTTTCAATAGCTGATTGCTATAGATATGAGCAAAGCGGAGAGTGCATGTTGTTATTT
>JAGQLK010000105.1 GCA_020429485.1 Candidatus Dojkabacteria bacterium
TAGCGCCATATTACCCTATCTAATATTTTTTATGCTAGCCTTTTTCTACGAGAATAGATATGGAACTTCATTAAATAGTACAGCATATATACTAGGCATACCTATTGGACTTGCTTTTGTTTATGTCTTTAGTATCACGGATGAGTTTTTAAGAAAATATACAGATTCTAGATTAATCAATCCAGGATACAACCCACTTGAGGAGTTAGATGATCTAAATAAGCAACTAAGCAGAACAATTGACCTCAATGAGATTACGAGTATAACAACAAGTAAGGTAGCTAAAACTATTAGGCCAGCATATCAAGCAATATTTGTAATCCCTGAAGAGATTGACAAACCATGGCTATCATATACTTATAAAGATTCCTCACTCTTAAAGCCCGATCCATTCAAAATTGTCATAAATATTTGGGCTAGGCTCAAAAATACTCCATTGATTATCGATGAGTTCAATTCTTTACAAATTGATAAACATGAACCGGTGGCTATCATGCTCCAGGAGTTAGAATCAATAATGCAGAAAGAACAACTAAAAGTAATATACCCATTGCTGCAAAACGAAAAAATCGTAGGCATGCTTATTCTAGGAGAAAAAGAAGCTGATTCACCTTATTCTATTCAAGAGGTTGAATTTTTAGAAAGCATAGGCAATACCCTAGCCTTAGCAGTAGGACGCTCTCTGCTCTATGAAGAGCTACAACTATTTAACGAAGAACTACAAAATCGTGTAGAAGCAGCTACAGAAGAATTGAAAGTAAAAAACACTAGCTTAGAGAATGCACTCTCAGAATTGGAAGACAAAAGACGACAAGAGAGGGACATGGTTGATGTAATGGGACACGAACTTAGAACTCCAATTTCTATAGCTAGAAACGCACTTGCTATCCTTGAAGATAAATTTGATAAGAACGATGGCAATATAGAAAAAGAAAAACTTGGTAAATATCTAACAATGGCAGTAGAGGCTACGCGTAGAGAGATAACACTACTCGAGACACTGCTTTCTGCTACAAAGCTTGAAGGAAATAGAATCCAATTAAACTTAACAAAAGTAAGCGTAGATGAACTAATCGAAAATACGTTAGAAGCTCATAAATACAAGGCACAAGAGAAAAATCTCACACTTAATGTAGAAAAAGAAGATGGCATGTTTATCTTCTCTGATAAAGTTAGAACTCAGGAAATAATTGATAACTTTGTAAGTAATGCAGTCAAGTATACTGCAGCTGGTTCTGTAACTATCAAAGTGTACAAAAAAGACGGATTTATTCGTTTTGACATAGTTGATACAGGTATTGGTATTCAGCAAGAGGACCTTGAGAAGCTTGGTGGCAAATTCTTCAGAGCAAGAAAACTCTACGGAGAAGGAACTACTGAAGATTATGTGCATCCTAGCGGAACTGGACTTGGCTTATTCGTTACCTTTGAATTGATTCATCTTATGGGTGGTAACAGAGAAGTTTTAAGTGAAGTTGGCAAAGGTTCAACATTTGCTGCTGAACTCCCTGAGTTTACTGGCCAAAAGGACCAAAATCTAGATCAAACATTCATGGAAACGGGAAACAATAATGTAGGAGCTACTTCATCAGAGACATAAGCTGCTCTATTCTACTTGGGTCATCAATAAATTCGGCTAAATATTCTTGTTCTAACGACCTAACTTTATCTGCTTGCCCTTGGAGATACTCATCAAAATGCTCTGCTGTTTTATCCTGAAAGTACATGTTGGTAGCATTGTTATACATACCAATATACGCTTCTATACCTCGCTCTATTCCTTTGAGATGCAAATAATTCATAAAGATCTTCCAGACAGGCACCTGGTATCTAACAAGACCATAAGCAGTTCTTAGATGGCTATCATATATAGGTTTGCCTCCATGTTGAATAGCAAACTGATTAGATGCCCATGCATACGCATCTGCCATAAGTGATGTATGTGTAGCTCGTTCACCTAGGAATAAATACAAGTCAAATTCATTTTCAATAGTGTCGCTCTTCCCTCTCCACTCGTCTTGTGTCATCAGATAGTTGATCAACTTATCTTTTATTTCTGTAGATAAATTGTTTTCTGTAAACAAAGTTTTTATTACCTCAGCAGATTCTTCATGATGATCCTCAGACGCATCTTTTCCTTCAGCTGGTCTGAAGACATCGTGGTATAGTCCGGCAACAAATAGTTCTTCAGGTGATGCATATCCATTTTCAGCTGCAAAGAGATAACATTCCACTGCTGCTTTCAATACGTGTTCGAAGCCATGGCCTAAAGTAGTTGGATTTTCTTCCCAATAATCAATCAATACATCAACGTATTTTTGAAGATCATGTTTCAGAATAATCTCTTTTGCCTTGGATATATATTGCTGTGTATTCATTAATAGATGTAAGCTATCTAATTATCTTACCTAGAGGTCTCTATCGATCATATAATCTGCAATTCCTTCAAGAAAATCTCTACCCTCTTGATTCCAATTTCCATTCTGCTGATTATTTGCAAGAGCGTCTTTAGCTTCATGTACAAGTTCAAGTGCCTTTGCTTTGGAGTATTCCAATGCGCCAGTTCTAAGAAATATTTCCCTCACGCTGTCAATATCTTCATCTGTTGCATCCATATCGCCTAGGACTTCATCTAAAACTTGCCTATCTTCTTCAGTACCCTCATCATACGCTTTAAAAGTCAAAAGGGTTTGTTTACCCTCTTTAATATCTGAACTTGCTGATTTTCCTGTCTTACTTTCGTCCCCAAAACTACCCAGAATATCATCTTGAATTTGAAATGCTACTCCGCCAGGAACTGCGTATCTAGAAAGATCCTTTAATTCAGAGTCATTTGCTCCAGCTAAGATAGCTCCAATATGAATCGGATTATCATAAGTATATATTCCTGTTTTCCAATGAAGAACATTAATTATGTCTTGTTCAGTTAACTCACTTCGAACCTCATTTAGCACGTCGTGAATTTGTCCATGTCCAGTAGTGATAACTTGCCTATTTAATCTGTTCATAGCCTTAATGATCAACTCAGGGGCAAAATTGGCATTATTTACCAGGTTCAGTGCCATATGATCACCAATTATTCCAACATTTACTGCAATTGTGTTTCCAAAATGATGAGAATCCTTCTTATAGTCATTTTTTTCATGCATTTCTTCATATGTTCTATGAATTGTTGGATAGCCTCTTCTTGTCTCTGCCTCATCCATAAAATCATCTTCTACCAAGAAAAATGCATGAATCAATTCAATAGCAGCACATACCCGTAATATTTCATCTAGCTTATTACCACCATGCATTATGTACGTATAGTATACGAATGCAGCACGTAGTCTCTTACCTCCTGCTAGAGTTACATTTTTGAGTTCGTTGATATAATCAACTGCATATGGGGTAAATTCTTTTGCAATTTCGATTTCGTCTTTAAAAATTTTCTCTAACTCATCTTCTACTTTTACTTTAAATTCTGAAAGATTTTCTTTCGCCTTTATTGCTTTAGGTGTCATTCAAATAACTCGATCAAATTAACTAGTTATATACTGGAGCCAATTATATAATGAATATGACTATCTGTAAAGGAATTACAGAATTGCGCCACTGCTTACATTTAGCATTTTAATATAGGATAAAAATAAATGCCAATACTATTGCAATTTGTTTACAATATTTTGCAACTAATTTTTGGAAACCTACTCTAATCTCCACTACCACTGTTAAGCTTGTGGCAAGAATTTATAACTGTTAAACTCAACTATATATTTTTTATTTATTAAGTTTCCCTAATGGAAATCAAACATAAATTGAAAACTGCCGGGGTTTTCTTAGCTACTGCATTTGCTCTTGCAGCATGCATCCCAGGATCCTCACATGCCAACGAACTAATTGAATTATCAGATGCGTCTGCAGAAATCAGAGACTACACTGCTTCTGCAACTTTACATGTAAACAGCGTCACTCTTGATTTCTTCCCTGAAGAAGGTGAAGTAATCGGTGATCCTTCTGATGATGGAAATCAGTTCATTAGAGTTGAGGTTACTGTAGAAAATACTGGAGATGAAGAATTTGCTTTATTCTTCTCAAGTTTCTTACTAGATACATCAGCTGAGAATGGAATCGGAGAGACATTTTTAATCAATGATTCAAACAGCAATGATCATCTAGAATCAACAGACCTAGGTTCAGGTGAAAGTACTACAGGAGCTCTATACTTCGAAGTAAGTGCTGATGAAAGTCTAGACACAATGAAGCTTCTTTATGAAGGTTATGATGAGAATTTCGAAGATGTATATGGTGAAGTACCATTTGCTCAGTAAAGTTTCTCTAAACTAAATAAATTAAACCCCGTGCAAACGGGGTTTTTTTATAGTGATATTATTTTTAGATCTTTAGTAACTAATTGATCACATCCCTCTACTCCGCCATCTTCTATTTCTGTGCACGAAATAAATAATGACTTTGTTTTGCCATTACTATCGAAATCTATTCTATCTGTGCCACACGCCTGATACGCATCAGATTGAGAATATGCTTTACAAGTATCAGCCCCAG
>JAGQLK010000106.1 GCA_020429485.1 Candidatus Dojkabacteria bacterium
GTAACTCTTTGTTCTGATACCGGCCTAACACCTTCTAGAGGTGGGTCATGCCCAATGAAGAGTTCTGTATTAAATAAAGAATCGATAATCGATGTTGATAATAGAGGATCAGTAACAATATGTAACTTCACGGGCAAAATACCAACTAATTTAGATACCGCAAGATGGAATGGTGATACTACAGAATATCAATTCATACAATATGCATTACCATTGCAACAGTATCAGAGTGCGTACAATAGATTGTTAACTTCACTCTATCCTAAAACTCTAACCAGCGATCCTGGGAAAGAAATCTGCGCAGCACCGACTGAAGATAATGCCGGATATAGTTCTAATGAGCCTGTAATCTCAGTCTCGAGCCCTGCAAATGGCACCCAAATAAAAAGAGGCTCAAGTATTAATGTAAAAGGTATAGTTGATGCACTCCATTTATCAGCAGATATCAGGTTTGATGTAATAATAAGAGTTGGTGGAAGTGATTATTATATTTCAGAAACTACAACACCATTTGCAAGCAATATTGATACCGACATTACAATTCCAGCAGACGAAACACTGGGTACTACCCAACTATCAATAGTATTGTCAGGTGATAGTAGTTCATATTCAAAATCTATTAATGTAGAAATAATTGATTAATTAACAACTATGTACAAAATAACTCGTAAAAGTGACAGAAATCTAAAACACCTAACAGAATTTAAGGATATTTTTGAAATATTCACATCAGAGGATACTGAGAAAGTCTCTATAAATACAGTTGAAGGCACAGGAAGATTTGATAATGTTGAAGCTACAAGTAATTTTTACTACTTCGTTTATCAAGGTGAGCTTACATTAGAATTTTCGGATGAAACAATTACCCTAACTGAAGAAGATGCTATCTGGATCTACATAGGAAGTAAGTATAATATGCTCGGTAACTATAAAGTTCTGATGGTATGCGAGCCTGCATTTAAGGATTAGACTTCTAAGTCTTGTATAGCAAATAGGTCTGCAATATCTTTTCGTCCTGCAAAACGATGGATAAATCTAACAACTAATGATCTCAATATTCCTGTCTCTATACTAACTAGATCCAGTCCGTAACGATCTATAATATCACCAAAAATTATGTTATTTACCTCTTGTGGTAAAAATACTTTTCTACCCAGAAACGCAGATGGCACTATTCCTTCTCTCTCAAAATCAAATCTTCCAAATTTATCAAAGATAATCTGTTCTCCAGCTAAGCCAACAATCCATGGAGATGTGGCATATGAAACTGGTTGATCTACTACAAAACCAAAAGCTAATCCTGTCTTTTCTCCACCCTTTTTTACTTTTCGATTTAAGGGTACATATGAACTACCTACCCAGTTATTATTCATGCTATCGAGATCAATTAAATATCCGTTTGCTACTTCAACGTCCTGATCAAGATCACCCTCAGCAGTAATCTGAAGCCACTCCTTTTCAAGCCTCCTGCAAAAAACAGGCTCCTGTAAATACCATGGACCTAACCTAGTTGGTTTCATTAAATATGGTCTATTCTCACCTATGTTCGGACGCCATTCATTAATTCCTTCTGCTTGCAATGTACCCATGTATCTTCTCTGATACTCTCTTATGGTGCGATTATCAAGTTCACGAGGTATAAAACCAGGTATGATGTGATTACATTCCGACATGTCTCTAAATATATATCCTGGATTATACATGAGCCATATGAATTTATGCTATGATATATCAAATACTTTTTATATTTATTGATATGAGAGGCTTTAAAGCTAATATCGAGCAAGAGACATTGGGTAACAATAATTTTCGCAAAGTGCTATACACTTCCAAACACAGTCAACTGGTATTAATGACTCTTCAACCCAATGAAGAGATAGGAATGGAAACCCACACAGATAATGACCAATTTTTCAGATTTGAATCTGGTAATGGAAAAGTCATTATTGATGGTAACGAATACGAAGTTAAAGACGGAGATGCAGTAGTTGTGCCTGCAGGATCACAACATAATGTAGTCAATACGTCTGACTCAGAACCTTTAAAACTATACACCATATATTCTCCTGCACATCATAAAGATGGAATAGTTAGATCTAGTAAAGAGGAAGCAGAAGCAAATGAAGCTGAATTTGATGGTGTAACAACTGAATAAATCAGTTATTAGCATCAATTAATTGCTCTATATGTTCGATAGTGATATCACCAGAGACGGTACCAAATATGGTACCATCTTTGTTTATCAGTACATGATAATTTGTAAACTGCACATTATACTGTGAAGCCACCGAGTTATCGGTGTCCAATAACAAAGGAAAAGTAATTCCATATTCAGAACCAAAGTCTGATACTTCGACTTTAGTTTCTCCGATACTAATCCCTAATACTTGTACTTGGTCTGAATATACTTCGGCAAAATTAGATAAATTAGGAACATTTCTTTGGCAATTTTCTGACCAAGTTGCAAAGAAATCTAAGATTACTGGTTTATTACCAGTAAATTGGTCCAAACTCACAAATTCACCTTCAGTATCTCTTAAAGAAAAATTCGGAGCTACACTCTGCCTGGTTTCAAGACCTGCCACACTTGGGCCTTGATTGGAGGATGCTATACGAGGACCATTAAGTAATGTTAGATTGGCTGCGAGTACCATAACGAAAAATGCGACTACAACTGAAATTGCTAAGTGTTTTTTATTCATTGTTTGATACATATAATTAATAATATGCTTTTCAAGTCGTCATTACAAGCCTAATAGAGCAATTCAGAGATATTGCTTAACTAAATTTTGCATATCCTCTAATGGCATCGGTCCTGTTTTATGCACAACCAAGTTCCCATATTTATCAAAAATTAGAGTTTCAGGCATAGAAACTCCTTCAGCTACTTGATAAAATTCATCCTCAAAATCATTAAGAAAGATAATATTAGACATATCAATCTCTAACCTGTCTTCGACCTGCTTAATATATGCTTCTTGCTCCTCTTGAGACTCTGTTCGATTAACCGCAACTATTGTAATTTGCTCAGGGAATTCTTCTTTTAACTTTGAAAAAGAAGCAAGTTCATCCATGCAAAATGGATTCCACATAGCCCAAGAATTGACTAATAGAATACTACCTTTATATTTGGTCAATCTAACATTTTTCCCTTCTCTAGTCTCCAATTTTAATCCTGAATATTTATTCTGTAGAGCCTCATTCTCAATAACTTTATAGTTGAGATCTTTTGGTGAATCATTACCAAAGAAGAACAATAATCCTCCGATCACAGTTATTGGAAGCATCATAAGACCTAACACATATACAATTGATTTAATTTTCTTTCTGTTTTTTCTGTTAAGCATAACTAATGTTACCAAAAATTATGTTTGCATGATAAGCATGAAAATTGCCAAGAACAGAAAAACAGCTTACAATAAGGGTATTAATTAATACAGTGACTTATCATGGCAGAGAAAATTATCTCTCAAAAAGTTGTTAGTCAAAAAGTAATCAAAGGGCAAAACCCTATACTGAGTAGATTTAGCAACCTCAAGAGCGCGATTACTGGAACATGTATCTCGCCAATCCTAATTATTTTAGCTGTGGCTTTGCTATTCTATAGTGAAGGTTTTCAGAGAAAATCTGAAATTTTAGCAGACCTTCCTTTGGAAAATGCTTCTGAAGTAGTAGGTGAATCAGGTAATCATAAGATTACAGGAACAGCAAATATAACTAGCTCTATAGAGGCTCCAGAAGTAGGAGATGTTCTATACTTTTCATCTGAAGTAGAGAAATACCAAGAAGTAGAAGAAACTGAGGTAGAAACAATCACTAAAGTAGTTGATGGACAACAAGTTGAAGAGAAGGTTGAAACAGTTAAATTAGTTGAAAAATGGCAAACAGAATCAAGTACAAACGGCAAATGGGCAACATTCGATATAGACGGCATTGAAATAGTTCCTAATGGTGCCGATTTAGAGTTTGGTTACCAAGTATCAGAATTCTGGGAAGATAGTTTTGGTGACTACTACGAAGTTGATAGAGATACTACTCTTTCTCCTTCTTTAGGTGATAGAAGACTTATCGTTACTTATGTTGAGGTAGATGATGAACTAATAGTTGCTGGTGAACTCTCTGATGACAAGATGGCAGATACTGGAGAAATCTTCCTAATATCTAATAAGTCAGATGCTATTCTTCTTTCGGATCTAGAATCAAGTGAGAATACACAATACATGGTATTGAAAGTATTTGCTTGGCTGCTATTAACTTTTGGTTTCAGTGCTATTCTAGCTCCAGTTATTGCATTGGCTGACTTTATTCCGTTTGCTGGTGGAATTGCTAAATCAATAGGATTCTTTACTTCTGCAATCACAGCATTTCTAATTGTTGTAATAGCAAGTATTCTAATCAAATTCTGGTGGCTATTCTTCATTCTGATTCTACTGTTTACAGCAGGATTAGTTGGATTATTAATCTACCTTTCTGGTAAGAAACAGAAGACAGAATAATATTAAGTGAATTAAC
>JAGQLK010000107.1 GCA_020429485.1 Candidatus Dojkabacteria bacterium
GCCACTTTAATACTTTTTTATCTTTTTTACCTAGGTAAGGAAGGATTTTCTCCAAGATCTTGATCGCAGCTTCAAATTCTGGCTCAACAACTGAAAATTTCTTGTCCAAATCCATCTCTATGTTGCTGAAATGCCTCCGAAGAATTACTTTGATGTCAGGATTCAACACTTGGACTTTCTTGACTATCTGGGCCACATCAGCTTCTTTTGGTAACGCAATAATTACAGCCCTGGCAGATTCAATTCCTGCTTGAATTAAAATCTCTTCACTAGTTGCATCTCCATATAGACTTTCTATACCTTGTTCTTTCAGTTCATCGACTACTTGACTATCAAACTCTATTAATAGATGCTTAAACCTCATACGCTTAAGTGCAAGAACGATATACTTACCAACTCTTCCATAGCCACATACAATTATGTGATTACCTAGTTTCTTGTCATCGATAGTATTCTCTTCTGGAACCATAAATAATTTCCTATGCAGACCTGGCCATCGATGCCCTACAAAATCCCTAATCTTTTCATAGATCGTATCAGTATGAGTTATAAACAACGGTGTTAATAATAAAGAGAGTATGGTAACTGCTATTATTAATGAATGTAGATCATCAGAAATCCATGAATTTTCAAGCCCAATAGATGCACTTAAGAATGCAAACTCACCCACTTGAGCAAGAGCTATAGCTACCTCAATTGCACTTCTAATATGCATTTTGAGGAATAAGCTAATCATCAAAATAAGCAATCCTTTAACAACAGTAGTTATTACAAATATCATCAATACGAAGAAAATATTCTCTACCAAATAAGTTAGAGAGAATAACGTTCCAATAATAATAAAGAAAAATAATGTGAATATATTTTGTAGCGGTTTTATTTCAGAAAATATTTCGAAGTGGAGATTACTTTCTGACAACATAAGTCCTGCTAGGAAAGCTCCTAAAGTAAATGAACCCACCCACTCTTCGGCTGCCACAGCAAAAAATAGACAGATGCCAAATGCAGTAACCACTAATATCTCTTTAGAACCAAATTTTGCAACAGAGCTTAATACTCTAGGCAGTACTCTTCTACCTACCATTAAAGCTAGTGCAATCAAAATAAAACTCTTAAGCAAAGATTCAAATAATGCAGCAAAATTAATACTACCAGTCGCAAAGTTACCTAAGAATAATATCAAGAGCACCACTGCTATATCTTGCAAAATCAACCAGCCAACAATTATTCTACTTGCATGAGTCTCTATCTGCCCAATTTCCTCTAGAACCTTGATTACCACAGCTGTTGAGCTTAAGGAAAATACACTACCTAAGAAAAGTGATTCATATGAATTGAATCC
This sequence comes from Candidatus Dojkabacteria bacterium, assembly GCA_020429485.1. Taxonomy (GTDB): domain Bacteria; phylum Patescibacteriota; class Dojkabacteria; order B142; family OLB20; genus JAGQLK01. Next base: position 1,343 of record JAGQLK010000107.1, read on the forward strand.
TATTAGAGGGAAGAATACTACCCCGAATAAAATTGTCAGAATGATTTGTGCTATACCTCCATATACTGCGTATTTCTTTACTTGCATCATCTTATCTAAAGAGAACTCAATTCCAATTGAGAATAGAAGCAATGCTATACCAATTTCTGCCAGTTCATTAATGGTCTCTAATTCCTCGTGAGAAAAGTTAACCAATAGAGCAAGCACAGCTCCTCCAAATATATATCCTACTATCAGTGGTGTTTTAAGCTTAAGAGCTGCTAGGCCACCTATTATGCCTACAAATATTAGTAATGCTAGTTGTGTTACAAAATCCATTTGAAAAATTTACTATATTAAATACTGTACTAGAAATAACTAATAATTCAAAGTTGATTAAAGTTATGAATATTTGAAATAATAGTTTAATATAAAATCACATAGTTTGCTTATTCTATATTATTATGAAATATTTTAATAAAATAATTTCCTATACTTCATTATCTTTATTCTTCTTAATCGTATTTACCGCAAGTTCATCTGCTCAAGAAGAAGAAAAAGTAGACAAAGGAATTACAATATCTCCACTTATCATAGAATATGATGTAGACCCTGGAGAAACAGTTTCTGGACAAATTAGAATTTCTAACTCAACTCTTTCAGACAAAACCATATTTGTTTATGTAGAAAATTTTCAATCCGATGGCGTTTCTGGTGTTCCAGTATTCAATACACAAGATATACCTTATGAAGCATCTTTGAAAGAGTGGATCTCTTTAGAACAAACTTCTTTTTTTGTACAAAGAGCTGAAGATAGTGAAGATAAATCTGCATTAGTAAATTTCAGTATAACTATTCCACAAAATGCTGAACCTGGAGGTCATTACGCAGGAATTATCTCTACACTACAAAATCCTGACGATAGACAAGCACCAGGTGCAGGAAACTTATCATTTAGTTCGGATCAAGGAACACTGATACTCTTGAATGTATCTGGAGATGTACAAAGAGATATTTCCATTGATAAATTTTATTCGAGCAGCCCATTCGATGCAGATCAGAAGAAGAAGTCCATATTTGATTGGATGCCTGTTGGATTAGTAGTAGAACTTAACAACACTGGAAATAGCCATACCACGCCATTAGGAAGCATCATTATCTATAAAGGTGACTCAAAGGTAGATGAATTAGAATTTAATACTAATGAAGGCAAGATTCTTAAAGATAGTTCTAGAGTATTTGTAAATGAATTTAGCGAAGGATTTATTAAATACAGTCCAGTTTTAGACGAGAATGATAATCCTATAAAAAAAGAAAATGGAGATATTGATAAGAAACTTACTTTTGAAAGTGGCCAAGGCTTATTTGCATTTGGTAAATATAGAGCAGAATTAACTGTAGGATATCAGGATGGTGATGAGTACAAAAGCGTTATGGCAGAAACATCATTCTGGGTCATCCCTTGGAAATTAATCCTTATTTTAATTGCAATAATTAGTGCATACATATGGTTCAAAATAAAAAAGAAGAAATAAACCAGATAGGAGAAGTAAGCAAATTATTCCGATATCCAGTTAAGAGTATGAAGGGTATCGAGGAAAACGAGCTCTATATAAGTTACTCAGGAGTGGTTGGCGATAGATTATGTGCATTTGTCAGGTCTGAAGATAAAGGATCATTTCCTTGGTTAACTGCAAGACAAGCTCCAGAAATGATCTTATATGAAACTGCTTTTACTAATCCAACAATAAATGATGAGAGCTACGTAAGGGATGGTTTAGAAAAAAATAGCGTAACGGTTACAACTCCCGAGGGTGAAAAATACGATATTGAATCTATAGAATTAATAAACCACCTGAGCCAAAAATACAACAAAGATATATTCTTGAGAAAATCAGAGGCTGGTATGCAAGATAGTAGACCTGTATCAATCTTTAACCTAAAGTCATTATCTAAACTCGAGCAAGAAACAGACTTAGAGATAGACATGTTGCAGTTTAGAATGAATATCTATGCCGACTTTATTTTTGATGCATTTCAAGAAGAGGAGTTATTAAATAGAAAGATTAGGATAGGAGACACACTTGAACTTGAAATTAATAAGAAAGATGCAAGGTGCAAGATTATTACACTAAATCCAAAAAACGCAGTAGCTAACCCTGCCCTACATGCCCATATTGCTAAAGAACACGAAAATTTTTCTAGAATTTATTCTGTATTTCTTCGCGAAGGGCTAGTGAAACTAAATGATCCTATTTATTTAATAGACTAAATTATGAAACTAATAACAAATAAAGTTGTACTCGAAATCCTAAATCAATTCCAAACAATATGGGCACTAAATTACCTAGCTAATTTGGCAGGATGGGAATTAGAAACTTACATGCCTGAAGCAGGTGCTAGTGACAGAGGACTTGCGCTTGCCAAAGTAAAAGTCTTGATGCAAAAGTTATTTTTGGATAAGAATTTTGTTAAGCTAATCCAATCACTATCTGATGAGCAGAATCTTAATGATTATGAGTTAGGAATTAAAAGAGTACTTGAGAAGCAACTTGATGAGTTCCAAAAATTACCGCATCACTATATCGAAGAGTATGAGAAAGCTATAAATGAAGGCCAAGTAGCCTGGAGAAAAGCGAGAGGTGCTAGTGACTTTAAAATATTTGCTCCTTACCTCGAGAAAATTACTGATTTAAACATCCAGAAGGCCGATTATCTTGGTTTTAGTGGACATCCATACGATGCCCTTTTAGATCTATACGAAGAGGGTCAAACTACAGCAGACGTTGATGCGTATTTTGATTCAATTAGAGACTTCTTGGTTGAAACTTTAACAATGATTAAAAAATCAAGCAAGTACATTGATTCTCATCCATTACATACTGAGAAATACGAGCTTGGAAATATGCAATTTCTAAATAATGAGGTTCTCAATTATTTAAATTACGATCCAAACAGATTGAGATTAGATATTTCAACACATCCGTTCACATCTTCTTTTACTTCAAATGATGTGCGCATTACTACCAGATATAACGACACTGATTTTGGCAGAAGTTTTACTTCTACTACTCATGAGTTTGGACATGCTCTTTATGATTTACAATGCAATCCAGAATTAGATCATACCCCAATATATGGTGGTATG
>JAGQLK010000108.1 GCA_020429485.1 Candidatus Dojkabacteria bacterium
GGAAATATCCCAAGGATGTTGCCCATCACAATTAATTGCTGTTTTCTGAGAGTTTGGATAATCAGGCAATCTAACTGCTATTGCATTAGGTGTCTGAATTGCGGCTGTATAAGAGAACTGTCCTTGTGCATTTGTTGTAACTGTTCTAGTTTGACCTGTTTCAATAATATTAACTGTTGCTCCAGATACAGGACTATCGTCTTCGGCACAGATCACAGTACCAGAAATTGTAATATCATTTGCATTAGCACATTGAGTGTAAAAGAAGTCCATACCAGAGAAATCGCTTGTTAATGATCCACAACTAGTAAATGTACCTCCACTACATGTACACAAAGAATTTGAGTTACAGAATGGACCTTGTGCGCCACCAGGCAAGCTTGGTGGATCAACTTTAAGTTCTATACTATTAGGACTAAAACCTTCATCGTAATTGCTAAATGTATAATTACCTGAACTATTTGTTGTTTGATTACCTCTACCATCTCCTAATACATCAATTTGTGCTCCTGATAACCCAGCACCATCATCTTGACAATATACTCTACCACTGATTGAATATTGATTTGGTGTAGAAGTACAACTTGGATCGCCAAATCTATTACCTCTCCATACGACAAAGTCAGTTAAATCACCAAAGACTGTATCCGACCATACGTCTACCTGATACATCTTACAATCATCTACGAAATTACTATTGAAATCACCGCTAAATGGTCGACCATTTGCTGTACATTGTGTACCGCCGTTTTCTTGACTTTCTTCACCAGGACTACATTCGAAAATCCATACAACATTTCCACTACAGCTAGACTGTGTACAACCTGTACAAGATGATGAATTATGCTGCCCCCAATCTCCACTAGGAGGATTAGTACCACATAGATTAATCCAGGTACCATCATCGACTCCAGCAAGAGTTGCATCAGGGCCAAGATCTGGCTGCTGACTTAATTTGTAGCCAATATAAATGGCTACTACACCAAGTGTAATCGTGAGGAGAAATAGGATTATGACAACAAGTCGACGTCTTCTATCCATTTATATCAATAATATAGTTAACTACTTTATACAGATTAAAACAAAGTAATCTGTTATTCAAGCGAATCTTTCATTCTTTCCTCAAACTTGCTTCTTATTTTTTCGTTCTGTTTATCAGCATTTTTTTGATCTTTTACTTTCTGTTCCGCTTGATACTTTTCCTTATATTCTGGCAAAATTCCGTTTAACAAATACTTACCACCAATTTTCCAAAATGCTTCTCCAAAATGATTATAGATCCCGAACCGATATAACATAAATCCTGTAAGTATCAACATCACACCAATTATTAGTCTATCGCTATTTTCACTTATTAGAGCTGTTGGTGGTAAACAGTCAACATTGACTAAGTGAGTATCCTGACCTCTTACTTCTCCACCTTCTTCTATAACTACAGTATTTGTATATTCACCAAAAGCACTTTCTGGTATTAGTAATTGATAGGTAAGAGTTATTGAATCATTAGCAGGTAACGCTAGATTGGTCCAAGTAATTACTCCATCGCTAAATACTCCAGAAGAAGGATTAATCGACCCTTCGACTAGATACTCAGCAGGTATTGTCTGTGCATGTGTATCAATTGCGTCAATTGTTCTTGCATTTGGCTGAGGATTTCTTATCACTATCGTATATGTAACCAATGACTCAGATGCGTCAGGTTCGCAGACTTCTACAGAACTCTTCTCAACATATATCTCATCTATTAATGAACATTGATCAGGATTACAAGCACCTGGGTTTTCGTTACAAACATCTAACACACAAATGTAGCTGCCAGGTGTATCCTCGACACAAACATTATTAATGTCTGCACATGATGGTCCATTTGGATCGCATGGCTGTCCACATACAGGAGGTGTCGGCGTTGGACTTGGTGTAATCGTCGGCAACGGTGTTGGCGATGGTGTTGGTGTATTAGGCGGTGTCGGTGTTGGTGTAGCCGTCGGTCTTGGTGTTGGACTAGGTGTTGGGCTAGGTGTCACAGTAGGTGTAGGTGTTGGTGTATTTGATGGTACTGGTGTTGATGTTGGTGGATTAGAAGCCAAAGTAAAAGAATCAGCGTTTCTACATTGTGGATCACTAGGAAAACCACTACTTATACATGTTGCTTGAATGGTGCTACCTGGAGAAGCCAAGCCAACAAGATTAATATTTCTAGGTGATGGTGTGTTATATGTGTTTACTAGATTACCATTTATTCTCAACTCAACATATGCATCATTCATTATTCCATTCTGTCCTCCACTTGCAAAACAGTTTATATCTAGATCATTTGGTACAGTTATATTATTGTTATTTAAATATGTTGTGACATTGCCTCCATTACCCCAGAAACCTAAACCACAACCACTGCTTGGTTCACCAGGACATTGCACCCAGAATTGCGTATCTACGTTTGTATATGGACAACCTGGAGGTTGAGTTACTGGAGGAGTTGTTGGTGGTGGGGTTACCGGCGGAGTTGTTGGTGGTGGCGTAGCAGTAAGTGTACAAGAACACATAAAGCTTTGACCACATCCACCTCCATTATATTGGCCACAAGTCTCAACTCGAGTAAAGGTACCTGTCTGCCCAGCATGCTCTGCTGCACATCTAGTTTGGCAACCAGATAAGTCACAGTTACAAGCGGCCCATCCATAAGGAGAGCATCTTAAATAACATGAATTACCACCTGAATTTGCTGCTTCTGCGTAACAGCCATATGTACTACCTGAAACCAAATAGCAAGAAACCATCTCTCCCGGCAATAGTGAATTACCGTACCCATTACATTGACTACCGCTATCACATTGGCCATTACATCCAGGACCTAAATATCGAGATCCAGCTGGGGCTGCTTCAGAAGTATCAGGAGCTGTATCACCCCCACCTTGGAGCTTAAAGCCAATATATATGGCAGCACCTGCCGTTACCAGGGTAAAAATTAAAAGAATTATGACAACAATTCGACGTCGTTTCATTAAGTTTTGCTATAGCTTATAAATATATTAGCTTAAGTTTAATCTCTTGTGAAGCAAGCTTTATGCTACTTTTCAAATTTATTCTGAACATCTTGCTCATACTCTTCTTTCAGCTGCTTCTCAAATCCTACAGTCACCTGGGGTAACACCTTTTTACCTACTTTATTCCAGAAATATTCGCCAGTCTGTATATATAGCCCAGTTTTATAAATCCAGAATCCAGATATTATCAACGCAAATGCTAATATTAATCTATCTACTTCATCATTTATTATTGCTGTACCTGGTAAACATGTAACCTCGAATGTATTACTACTGTTAGCAACTTCTTGTCCGTTCTTTGCTATTTCTAGTACAGACACAAAATCTGTATATGTGCCATACTTATCCTCAGGAATTGAGAGTTGATAGTTAAGTGATACCTCACTATTAGCAGGGATAGCAACGTTGTTCCATGATAAGATTCCATGAGCATATGTACCTTGCATATTAATCGAGGTAGTTATTACATAACTATCCTGGACATTAGAACTCAATGTATCAGTAATATTAAATGTTCTAGTATTTGCTTCATTGTTTTTTACAGTAATTACAAAGGTAGCGGTAACCCCTACTCCAGCAGTACATACAAATGAAGACTCTTCATTTATAACCACCGAATTTCCAGAACCTGGTGTAGAAGTTGGCGAAGCACCTGGAGTTGGACTTGGACTATCGCCACCACTAAAGATAGGTGTAGGCGTTAATGTTGGAGTTGGTGTTGGAGCACCTGTTAAGTTAGGAATATCTACATCCTCTGAGCCAAATGTAAGTGTTGGTTCAATTGTTGGAGATACACCACCATTATCATCATCTGATCCACTATCTACAGGACATGTAACTATAAAGTTATCAACAATCGCAGATAATTGAGTATCTTCAAAATTTGGTATTGCACCGATAATACTAAAGTCACCATCTCCGGAATATATTTCTAAGCTCTGTGTTCTTCCCAATTCTTGAAATCCATTTCCTGTGTCATATGACATAACTACTAACATCGCCTGATTACCAGACTCATCACTTCTAAAGAAACGATCAAGTTTCAAAGTGATTATTGGCTGACCATCTTCAGGTATTACTAATGGTACTCTTGCATCTTGGATAGCATCTCCGCCAAATACTGAACCTTCTATGATTAACTCATTTGTAGAATTATCAACCGATACACCTAAATCCATTAAAGTACGTTCTGTAAATGACAATATTACTTCTCCATTCCCATTTTCAGAACTGATATCAAAAATATCTAATTGAGCACTAAACTCCCCTGAGATTTGATTGTTTGTCGAAAGAATCGTATTCTGAGGCCCTGTCTGCAATGGAATATCTAGGTTTAATCTATTGCCATCCACAAAAATGGAATTATTACCGAAAACGTTTTTGGTCCAAATCGAGG
>JAGQLK010000109.1 GCA_020429485.1 Candidatus Dojkabacteria bacterium
GCTTTTGCTCTTTGTAAAAAATATGATGTAGAACCAGCATTTAAAGGTTATGGAGGATTTCCAGCTACAATCTGTGTAGGTGTAGATGATATCGCTATACATGGTATTCCTGCTACTAATGAAATATTAGAAGAAGGTCAAACTATTAGTGTGGACATGGGAATAAAATACAAAGGATACTATTCAGACATGGCAAGCACATTAGCTGTTGGGAAAATCGATGATGATGGTGAACGATTATTAGATATTACAAAGTTAGCCTTAAACGCAGCAATTAGTAAAGCCGTTGAGGGTAACACTATTGGCGATATTGGTCATGCGATGTATACAACTGCTAATATGGCTGGATTTAGTGTAATTTTGGATATGGTTGGTCACGGAATAGGCAAAGAATTACATGAAGAACCACAAGTACCATGCATTGGTACACCTGGAAATGGAATATTATTAAAAGAAAATATGATATTGGCTATTGAAGCCATGATTAATGAAGGTGATTCAGATTTGATTTTTGAGGATGATGGGTGGACAACAAGAACAAAAGATGGAAAAAGATCTGCAATTTTCGAGCATACTGTGAGAGTAGGTAAAAAAACTGCAGAAATATTGACAATTAAATAGTTTAGGTGTTGTATAGTCCATACTAGTTTGCTATAATCACTTAGTCTCTTATAGGGTCTTTTTTTTCATGTAGAAAGAGCTTTTTTTATACATAAGTATGGCAGATACAGCAACTATTGACCCCAAGAAAAAGTTTAAACTTAGGGGAACAATTAAAGAAACATTACCTGGTACTAAGTTCAAGGTTGAAATTAATCTTCAAGGGGAAACCCATGAGATTCTAGGACATATTTCAGGTAAAATGCGAATGCATTATATTAAATTACAAGTAGGTGATGAGGTAGAAGTTGAAATGACACCTTATGATCTATCTAAAGGTAGAATTACTTACAGATACTAATATTATGAAAGTTAAAGCAAGTGTTAAAAAAAGATGTGAATATTGCTACGTTGTAAAGCGTAAAGGCAAGGTATATGTATATTGTTCAAGATATCCTAGACACAAATCTAGACAAAAATAATTTATAAAATTAATTATGGCAAGAATAGTAGGTGTAGACTTACCAGAAAATAAAAGAGTAGAAGTAGCATTAACTTATATTCATGGAATTGGGTTAACAACTTCTCAAAAAATATTGGAGATGACAAATGTTTCTCCTGATAAAAGAGTTAAAGATCTTACAGATAATGAGATCCAAAGAATAACAAACGCACTTAAAGACATGACACTTGAGGGTGAACTTAAGCAAGTAGTATTTAGAAATATCAAAAGACTAAAAGATATTAGAAGCTATAGAGGTATTAGACATAAACTTGGACTTCCAACAAGAGGTCAAAGAACAAGAACTAATGCAGTAACTAGAAAAGGTAAGAATATTGCGGTTGGTGGTCTTAAGAGAAAAATAGAAAAAACATAATTAACATTTATTAATCTAGAACATTGGCTAAAAAGAAAGACAAAAAACCTAAAAAAGAAAATAAATATGCTAAAGCAGTTGAAAAAACAGCTAGCAAGAAAAAGAAAAAGGTTCAAGTTAACAAAGCAACAGTATATGTTAAGTCAAGTTATAACAATACAACTATTACAGTAACTGACATGTCTGGTAATGTTCTCGCATGGAGTACTCCAGGAGTTGTTGGATTTAGTGGCTCAAGAAAAAGCACTGCATATGCAGCAACAAAAGCAGCAGAGGATGTAGTAGAGAAATTACAAAAATATGGCGTTAAAAGCGCCGTTGTTATTGTTAAAGGAACTGGTATGGGAAGACAAGCAGCTGTTAAAGGATTAAGAGGAGCAGGTTTAAAAATTTCTTCACTTTCTGATCATACACCAATTCCTCACGGAGGTACTATGCCAAGAAAGAAACCAAGAGGATCATAATATTAACTAGTATTTATTTAAGCAATATATAATTTAGAACAATGGCAAGATATACAGGACCAAAATGGAAGATTAGTAGAAGAGAGAATGCAGATGTATTTGGGGATGATAAGTGGAGAAAAAGACCTTACCCACCTGGTCAGCATACAATGAGCAAGGGTAGACCTTCTAACTACGCTGTACAGTTTAGAGAAAAGCAGAAAGTAAAAAGAATGTACGGATTGTTAGAGAAGCAATTTAGAAATCTATATAATAAAGCGACTAGAAAAACAGGTAATACAGGTACTATTCTTTTACAATTACTAGAAATGAGATTAGATAATGTTGTATATAGATTAGGTCTTGCAAACTCAAGAAATCAAGCTAGACAATTCGTGACACATGGTCATGTAACAGTAAATGGGAATAAAGTAACTATCCCTTCATATAATGTAAGTATTGATGACACAGTTGAGTTGTCTACAAAGTTTTCAAAGAACGAAGCAGTGAAATTAATTAAGGCAGAAAATAAAAGTAATCCTGTTCCTGAGTGGTTACAGGGAAATAAAGTTAAATCTGTTCCAACAAGAGATATGATGGACGGATCAATCAAAGAGCAACTTATAATTGAGTTGTACTCTAGATAATATACTCTCCTATATAGGAGCAAAGCATTAATTTATATAAATTAAGTCACTATGATTAGTCTAGACAAATTTAAGGTAAAACTAGCAGAGGAAGATGGCAACAGAGCACTCTTCGAGATTGGACCACTGCCAAGGGGGTTCGGATATACTCTAGGAAATTCTATAAGAAGAATTCTGCTTTCATCTGTCTCTGGTTCTGCAGTTACTGCAGTTAAGATAGATGGAGTTAAGCATGAATACTCTACAATGGAAGGCGTTCATGACGATATTATTACTATTCTTCTTAAAGTTAAAGAAATTGCTGTTAAGATTCATGATGATGGACCTCATACAATCAAACTTTCAGTTAAAGGCAAGAAAGGTTCACCTCTAGTTGTAACAGCAGCTGATTTCGACTTACCAAGTGAAGTTGAAGTAGTAAATGGTGATCTTGAGATCACAACATTAACAAAAGATGTTGACTTAACAATTGAGCTAACAGTAGAAAAAGGAACTGGATATGCTTATCCTGACGAAAACAAAAGAAAAGAACTTGGAGTAATGCCAATTGACTCAGTATTTAGTCCAGTTAAGAGAGTACAGCTAGATGTAGTACAAGCTAGACTTGGACAATATACTGATTTAGATCAAATAAACTTGAATGTATTTACAAATGGAACAATGTCTCCTGCAGAAGCATTGCTTGAAGCAGTAGAAATATTTGACCATATGGCAAATAAACTTGTTGATCTTCTAGGTGGTGATTCTACATTGAATCAGTTACCTTCTGAAGAAGAGGAAGTAGTTGAAGAAGAAGAAGAAAAAATTCTTGTTAGTCAATTAAACCTATCAACAAGATTAACAAACGCATTATTAAATGCAGGTATTAGCGACCTAAGAGATCTAAGACAAAGAGCAAGAGAAGAAGTTGCTAGTTTTAGAGGAATGGGTAAAAAGTCTATGACTGAATTAGAAGAGCTAATGCTAGAAAAAGGACTTACATTTTCATCTGATAATTAATGAATAATAAAAGAAAAGTTGCAAAATTAGGAAGAGCTAAAGCACATAGAACTGCAGCAGTTAGAAATCTTGTTACAAATCTTGTGATTTATGAACATATGAAGACTACTCCTGCAAAAGCAAAAGCTTTAATGCCAGTCTTTGACAAAGTTGTTAAATTAGCTAAGTCAGAGAATAAGAATTTAGCAAGAAAAAAACTATCTAACATTCTATTTGGAGATAATGCAATTGATAAAGCTCTTGAAGTATTCTCTAAAAGATTTGAGAAAGAAGACAGCGGATTTGTTCAAAAATTTAAAGTAGGTACAAGGCCAGGTGACAATGCTGACATGGTGATGTTACTTGTGAAGGGATACGAATATAAAGAAGTAGGAAAAAAGACTAAAAAGGCAGTAAAGAAAGAAGATAAAAAGAATGCACAAGATACAAAAGACGTTAAAAAGCAAAACCTAGTTGATGATTCTAAGAATCTCTCTAATCAGGTAAACTCAGGATCACAAGGTAGGGCTAAATCTAGATCAGGTATTTAAACAAAATGACAAAGACAAGATCAATTAAAAAATCAGAAATCAATCCAGAATGGCACATTTTAGATGCTACTGGAGTCAGACTAGGTAAACTAGCTACTAAAGCTGCAAGTCTACTTATTGGTAAGCATAAGACTAATAAGGCTGATAATATGCCTTCAGGAGATAAAGTAGTCATTATCAACTCAAAGTTGGTTGATGTTCATAAAAGAAAATTAACTGGCAAAAAGTATTACAGTCACTCAGGTTATATTGGTGGATTAAAAGAATTAGACCTAGAGGAAATGATGAAGA
>JAGQLK010000010.1 GCA_020429485.1 Candidatus Dojkabacteria bacterium
ATTACATTTTTCCTCGAAAAAGAAATTGATTAGTTTTTTGTGACTTTTCATATGTTTCCTAGTTTGAATTTAATACAGGATTTATTATTCTGTAATTAGCTAATTTATTATTTTATAAAACTATGGGAGAAATCCTAGACTCCAAGAAAAAACTGCCAGGAAAAGACGGCACTGCCAAGTTCATTATTTTTCTGATCATCTCAAGTATTCTTGTAGGCATCTTTAGTCTGTTCATGGCTGGAGTTGCATCTATTAGAAATGACATTGCTTATGATAACTATGAGAGCGTAAGCAATATCTACACACCACTTGAACAGTCAGCACCGACACTGAATGCATTGGCAGAAGATAGCGATTTCTTGTTTGGAAGAGATATCCAAATAGAATCATACACCTTACAGAAGTATGTTGAGAACACATACCTCAAAGCAACATCAGGTAACGTTGTTATCAACGCTGATTTTGTAAAAAAAGGGTTAGTTTACCAACCTTCATACGAAACTCAATTCTATGCTACTTACACTCTTGTAAATACATTGGATGAGCCAAGCATTATTTCATTTGATTTCCCTTTCCCAGTAAATACAGCATCAAGTGAAATTAGTAATGCAAAATTAATAGTTGATGGTGTAGAGGTAGAAAATGCAAAAGCAAATATCTCATATTACCAGGAAGACTATTATGGTGATTATTACTATGAGCAGACAGACGGATTAAGATGGGAAGGTGAAGTTCCTGCTAATTCTGAAGTACTAGTAGAAGTAAGCTATGACACAGTTGGTTTATCTTTGTTTAGATATGAAGGTATTGAGAATACTCAAGGATCACAAGATTTCAACTTTACAGTTACAATCAACGGAACAAGAGCATATGATGTTAATCAAGGATTGTCAGTTGATAACAGAGAGTTTGGTGATAAGAGCGTAACTCTTACATGGGAAAAACCAGACCTTTACTCAAGACCGCTTATTGATGTTGAAGTAGGTGACAAACTAAATCCTTCTACTCAAGTTTCAAGAGTATATTTAACAATGATGCCTATCTATGTGATCTTCATGTTGATTATGCATTACCTAACAAAGAAATTTGGAAAAGGTGTACAGATTTTCGATCTATTCCTAATTTCTGTACTATTTGTAATTTACTTCCCACTAGTACACTATCTATCTAGCTTTACAGTTGATCCAACGATTGATGTATTTGCAGGATTAAGTAGTGTCGCTACATTCTCTATGCCACTTTATGGAGCGTTCTTCGTCTCATGGGCATTGATTGGTGGATTAATGTATTACTTCTTAGGTAGAACTGCTGGATTTAAATTTGCTACCAAATTTGGAATTCCAACTTTTGTACTATTCATCGGATTCTTCCCATTAGTAGTAACAGTACCTGAGTACTCAATGCTATTAGTGTTAATTGGATTTACTGCATTTACTGCAATAATAATCCAACTCAGAGTCAAAATGATGGATAACTAGTACGGTTAGTTAGTATCATAACTCCGCATCTTTATGGTGCGGAGTTTTTTTATGATTTTATCACTTCATTTACAAGTACTCTTTTGGAGTAATTATTTTACTGCTACAATAATTCATATTTAGTGTTCAATTATGGAAAAAAATAAAAGTAGTTTTTTAACTACGATTACAATAATGATAGTGGCTATTTCTATTCCAATAACTTTGCTGATTCTTCAGAGTGGTTCATTGGACTTTCGTATCCAGGCTTTTGATAGTGAGGTTCCTGAAAATGTAGTAGTAACAGATGTGAAAAGTGATTCATTTAGAGTAAGTTGGACTACTGAAAAACCTACTGTAGGTGGGGTTGTATTAGAAGGCACCACCAGAGCACCTCTAATAGAAGATGAAGAGACCCAGAACCACTCTTTACTAATAACAAGCTTAGAACCGGCTACTGCGTATCAATTTCAGATTCAATCTAGTGGTGAATTATATCTAAATACGGGTAATGTGAATTACACTGTACAGACAGCACCTGCAGGTAATTTTGTTAATGGTAATTTGCTAGTCTATGGCCAAGTATTTTCTGAAGATGGATTGAGTTTTCAACAGAATGGAATTATTGTTATTGAAATAGAAAAGAACGGAATACGATCTCAGACTATGTCTGCACCTCTAAATGAAGCAGGTGGATATCAAATAAATTTGGATGGTATTTTAACAGCAGATCTATCAGCTAAATTTGATCTCTCAGGTGACTTAGGAATTATTTATACAGTTCATAGAGTTGAATCTGATTTACCTTCTGTTACAAAACAGTATGAGACTGATATTTCAACTAACAGGCAGCTTCCAAATATGTACCTAGGTGATGTAGAGTTCGATATTATTCCTGGAATCGACGGTTTATAGTTAATGAAAAAATTAAATATTATACTGAAAATTTCATTTGGATTTGCACTTGTGTCTTTTATGTTTTTTGCACTCTCTTTACTTGAGGTAAAAACAAAGGCGCAGATTTTTGCTCCAAATACGTTTGTTCCTTCTGAAGGACTAAAAGAAGAGAAGGAAGCTAAATCTATCCTTGATAGTTTAGCAGAGCCGTATCTATCTGATGCAAATTCTACTAAGACTTTTAGTGAGTTTACAGAAGATAGCATAGATCCCAATGGGTTTTACTTGAGGATAGATAAAATAGACTTATTCAAAGCAATTGTTCAAGACGTTGATCCGAGATATAAGGATGAGTACGTAGAGTCTTGGAATAAAGGTGTGTCTCATGGAAAGTTTACTGCAACACCAGATCAGATAGGCATTACTTATTTATTTTCACATGCTGTAAGCAATAGCAGAAATGCACTAGATGAAAACGCTTGGTTTACGCATATGGATGATCTGACTGAAGGTGATGAAGTGATAATCTACTACAAAGGAACAAAATATACATATGAAGTATCTGAAATTCACATAGTTACACCTGAAGCTACTGGTTTCTATACTGGAGTTGCACCCGTTCAGAAGGTAAGAATGCAATTCTGTGGTCCTCCAACAGGTTCTTTAGCAAGTAGAACACTTGTTGATGCATTATTAATCTCGGAAGAAGTTATTTTATAGATCCACTGTAATCTGGTTAGAATACACTCCGCAACTACCTGAACTAGATAGATACTCACATACTCTTACATAATATGTTCCAGCTCCATCAAATGCGTCTAATATTGCATGACTTGAACCAGTAATGTATTGAGCTTGAGTATTAGCTCCAGTTGGATAAGTAGGATTTGCGTTCTTTGACCATACCACTTTGACACCATCTGCTGCTGTCCCATCAATCGTCCAAGCTACTTTAGGACCTGTAACGTGAGAGAGTGTGATACTAGTTACTCCAGAAGGTGCAGTAGGTTCTGTGACTGTAATTACATTACTTAATGTGCCACAGCCGCTACCTGTGTAAGTACATACTCTGAATGAATAAGTGTTGCCTGAACTAAGATTCCAAGTAGCATTCCTTGCATTTCCACTTGATACATAATAAGAATCGATCTTATTATCCCAATTTAAGCTAGTATTGCCCTGAGTACCTTTTAGTATTTTAAACCCTTGGCTTGTATCTACTGAACCAGTTATTGTCCAATTAAACTTAATTCCATTGCCTACTACTGTTGCAGATACTCCAATGCTTGGTTGAACTGGTGGAGGAGTAGGTGTTGCTGGAAGTTCACGGGTTACTTGAATTAATTGAGTTGTTTTGTTTCCAAAGCTATCAATAGCTTCTACAAGGATATCATTATCACCCTCATCTAGCTCTACTTCGTATTCGAAGTTCCCACCATTGTTATCAACTTCTGCTTCATTGATAAAGATACGAGCATCTTCTTCTGTAGTTCCTCTAACCGTAATGGTTTCATTTGTAGTTTTTGTATTGTTCGCAGGTGTAAGTATCTCTAAATCTGGCGCTTGTAAATCCTCTAAAATACCTAGCTTATCAGCAAACTCTGGAATATCTTCATCTTGTTTCTTGTTCCAAATGATGAAGTCATCATCCGCTAACTCTTCATTTATAATTTCTACCAAAACTCTTTCAAGATCTACTTGCTCGCCATTTACAAAGTAGTATTTATTACCTTGTGGAACTAATAGACTATTTTCACTTTCAGCCGGAGAAGCTTTTACCTTGCTTTCAAATACTTCCACTCCTTTAATACCACTGAAGTTAACAGTTCTAAAAGCAGTTCCTACAGATGTAACATTATGATCTTCTATACTGATATCAAAAGTTCTTTCATCTGATTCCACAACTCTTGCATATACTTCACCCTCACCATTTGCTATTTTTATTTCCTCATCCTGCAAAGTAACCATAGTTACCTCAGAATTATTATTTAATCTGACAAAACTACCATCAGCTAGCTCTACACTTGCTCTTCCATTATCTAACACTCTCAATGAGTCACCTTCTTCAAGCTGCATATCAATTTCTGCTTCCTGCCAACCTGCGCCTCCGGGATTATATTCTACATCTCCTTCTGTATAGGTAATACTAGCTGTGATTACTTCCTGTGCGTTATCGTCATTGCCTTCATCAGAACTATCAGACTGAAATAGGGAGAATATGAAAAAAGCAGAGAATATTAGTACAACTAATAGGCCTGCACCACCTGCCATTAAGAATTTAGGTGAAAAAAGATTTTTGTTTAGTTTACCTAAAATACTCTTTGGTTTTTGCTTCTTAAGAGAATTCATATATTCTTCTGTGAGCGCTTGTTTAAGCTCACTTTTGAAGTTCATAGCCTTACCAGCCTCATTTTCAGAAACCATATGTTCCTTAAGGAAGTTCTGAATGTTATTAACTTGTGTATTATCTAATTCGTCCTTCATATATACTTATTCGTTAATTAAGGCTAATTATTTCACTTTCTGGAAATAATTTTTCATATTCATCTTTGAAGGCTTTAATTGCTCTGTGTAATGTTACAGCAACATTACCTTTATTAATATTCATAACATTTGCTATTTCTTCATTCTCAAGCTCAGAATAGAATTTGAGAGTTAACACTTCCTGAAATTGTGGTTTAAGTCCACTTAATACTAATGCAATTTTCTTCTGCATCTCACTTATTTCGACTGATTTAGATAATTCAGGTGTATCTTCTCCTTCGTACTCTGTTAGGTTTAAAAATTTACCTCTTCCATGCTTACGAAAAATATCTACTATTTTATTATTGGCGACTTTATACAGCCATGCAGATAATCTATATCCTTTAGCTGTATCAATATCATGTATTTTTTCCAAGGTGATTAAAAAAGTCTGGCTAGTCACATCTTCTGCTAACTCTCTATTACCAAGACGATTAAGGCAGAATGCAAAGATTTTTCCAAAATATCTCTCGTAGAGTTTATTGAATGCATGAATATCACTCTTTGCTTGATCAATAAGTTTTAGTTCTTCTTTAAGTTCCATTAAATAAATATAACCTAATTACTAAATATTTAAAATATGCCTTGTATTAAAATCAGATTGTTTCAATAATTAGGTATGAACTTAAGTAAAAAAAATTATCTCTTCATAGGCTGTGCAACACTAATAATGCTGTGTTGTTCATGTACTTTTCTCCTGGGAACCAGTCTTGTACTTATAGGCGATAGTACTAATAGCTCTACTACTTGCCGTATTGATGGTGTACCTTGTGATGAAATTTCAGAAAATACAGATATTGAAGCTGATCAATTGGATGAGTCATACTTTGGAGGGGAAAATGATAGGTTAGAATTAGACTTCGAAGAAGAGGTGATAATTATTTCTTATTTAGTTGATGATGCTGCAATCTCAGAGCTCAAAAAGCCTCAGGTTGCGCCAGAACTTCAAGAATTACAAGATGATGTGCAGAAACATCATGAGTTATGGGAATTGTACGTAAGATTGTTTCCAGAGAGTTATCTTGAAAATATTCAAGAGTTAGAAATCACTACTGATGGTATAGATGGTACATTAGCAGCTGTATATCAGAGTCAAAAAGCGATAGATAAGTGGATATTAGTCATAGATATTATTGATGCGTATCCAAGAGATAAGTTAGATGATAGAGAACTAAAATCTACTTTAATACATGAATTTGGACATATTTTGTCTTTTGATAAGAAGCAATTAGATTTAAGTGAGGAATACTTTTATGCTAGAACACAAGATCAGGTAGAAGAGTCTTTACAGTTAGGAAGAGCTAGTTGTCCCACATATTATGCAATTGAAGGATGCATGTATGCAGACTCATACTTATTCAAATTTTATGATGAATTCTGGACTCCACTATACTCAGAGTTAAGAATATTAGAACAAATAGATGACGAGGAAGAATATTATGATGCCGCGTACGAGTTATACTTAAGGCATCCTGACCAATTTGTTACTGATTATGCTGCTGTAAATCCAGGGGAAGATATTGCAGAAAGTTGGACAGCATTTATCTTGAAGGATAAACCAACAGGTAGCACAATCGCTGATGAAAAAATCAGATTCTTTTATAGATTCCCAGAGCTAGTTGAAATGAGACAGGAAATAAGAAGTAATCTCTAACGAGAAGCTTGCACTGGCTAATCATTTCTAATAACGTGTAAATAGTTATTAATAAACAATCATGAGATCAATTTGGAGTGGGGGTATTAGTTTTGGACTAATATATATTCCTGTAAATTTATTCAGTGGAAGTAAAGAAAGAGAAATTCAGTTTCATTATTTAGATAAAAAGGATCATTCGAGAATTAGGTATGCTAAGTTCCGAGAATCTGATGGTAAGGAAGTAGAGCAGGAGGATATAGTACGTGGTTTCGAATACGAAAAAGATAAATACGTCATTCTTGAGGATGAAGATTTTGAAAAAGCAGATGTTAAGAAAAGCAACTCAATAGAGATTGTACAATTTTGTGATGAACATGAAATAGACTCAGTATTTTTTGAAAAGCCATATTATTTAGAACCAGATGAGAAAGCTGCAAAAACATATAATCTATTGGTTAAAGCAATGGAAAAAGCAAAACTGGTTGCAGTTGCTAGCTTCGTACTCAAGACTAAAGAGCATCTAGCTATTGTGAAGCCGGAAAATGGGATGTTAATTCTAAATCAGATGCGTTTCGAGCAGGAATTGAATGACACAGAAGAACTAAAAATACCCGACGAATCAGTTAGTAAAGAAGAACTTAGCACTGCGGTGGAAATAATTAAACAGATGCATAAACCATTTCAACCAGAAAAGTTCAAAGACACCTACACTAACGATCTGAAATCTATTATCAAAGAAAAAGCAACTAAGAAAAAGATCACTACAAAAGGTAAAGCTCCGCAACCTACTGATATAGTTGATTTAATGAAGCAACTGAAAGCTAGTCTTAAATAAAATATGTCTTTAAAGAAATATAACAACAAGAGAAACTTTAAAAAGACTCCAGAACCGCGATCTAGAAAAAATGTAAAAAGTAATAAATTGATTTTTGTTGTGCACAGGCATGCTGCAACCAGGCTGCATTTTGATCTGAGAATTGAGCATAATGGTGTACTCAAAAGTTGGCCTATACCCAAAGGACCTTCCATGGATCCAAATGATAAAAGATTAGCCATTCAAGTGGAAGATCATCCACTTACCTATGCGAAATTTGAGGGGGAGATTCCTGAAGGTAATTATGGTGCTGGGGAAGTAGAAATTTGGGATTCTGGTTTCTATTATTATCCTGGCATGAAAAATGCAGATAAGAGTGAGATAGAAAGTAAAATAGAAAAAGGGCTTAAGAAAGGACATATTAGATTGTATTTCGAGGGTAGAAAACTAAAAGGAGAATTTTCACTAGTAAAGTTTAGAACAGAAAAAAATAATACCTGGCTATTTATCAAATATCCTGATGAATACGCAGATTCAGTTGATGAAGTAGATGTTATAAAGGAAGTGCAACCACTAAAACAGATTTCAAAACCAGAATTATTAAAACTGCTAAATAAATTTAAGCTGAAGTCACGACCAATAATTGGAACTGTTAAACCAATGCTCGCTTCACAAAATAAAAAGCCATTTGATGATCCAGAATGGATATATGAGATTAAGTATGACGGTTATCGAGCACTTACAGAGCTAAAGGATAATAAAGTAGAACTAATATCTCGCAATGGAATGTCATTCAATAATCAGTTTTCAGAAATAGTTTCTTCTCTTGCCAGAGTAAACTACTCAGCGATCTTTGATGGAGAATTAGTGGTCTTAGACAGTAAGGGTAGATCTGATTTCTCAGCAATAAAGAGTTTCGAGCGAAGTACGAAGAATGCGACTCTCGCATATTTCATTTTTGATCTGCTAGAGTTAGAAGGACATGATTTAACAAAACATACATTATTAGAAAGAAAGCAGATACTAAAAGAAGTATTACCCAGTTTGCCAAATGTAAAATATTCAGATCATGTAGTTGGTAGAGGAATAGAGTTCTTTAATCTTGCGAAAGAGCAAATGTTAGAAGGTATTATTGCGAAAAAAAAGACAAGCATTTATAGACCAGGCAAGAGAAGCAAAGAGTGGATCAAGATAAAAGCAGTCAAACAGATAAAAGCTTACATAGTAGGCTTCACAAGCACCAAATCTAAGAAAGTGGGATCTTTAGCATTAGCAACAAAGCTGGGTCATGTATATAAATATATAGGTAATGTTGGTACAGGATTAACGACAAAAGAACTCCTAGAAATTAAGGCACTTATCGAGCCTAAGAAAATGGCTCATCATCCATTCAAAAGGGATCCCAATCCTAAAAATCCAACCACTTGGGTTAAACCAAAACTACAAGTAAAAATTAACTATACCGAAAAGACGCCGGAAGGATATCTGAGGCATCCTAGTTTTAATGGTTTGGTAGGTATTACTCTTGGTGAAAGCAAGGA
Organism: Candidatus Dojkabacteria bacterium; assembly: GCA_020429485.1. Classification (GTDB taxonomy): domain Bacteria; phylum Patescibacteriota; class Dojkabacteria; order B142; family OLB20; genus JAGQLK01. The sequence continues at coordinate 8,869 of JAGQLK010000010.1, forward strand.
TACAAAACATAGTGATACTCAAGCTAAATTTCACATTTCTAATCCTGATAAAGTATTTTGGCCTAAGTCTGGGTATACCAAGGCAGATCTGATCAAATATTATCTAGATATATCTGAAATACTCTTACCTTACCTAAAAGATAGACCTCAATCACTTAATAGGCATCCAAATGGAATAACTGGAGAAAGCTTCTATCAGAAAGATATGCCAGAACATACACCGAAATGGATAAAGACAACAATAATACGTTCGGATTCCGCAGAAAAAGATATTAATTATTTATTGTGCCAAGATAAGGCTACATTGGTGTATATGGCAAATCTAGGAGCTATTGAAATCAATCCTTGGCATTCAAGAATTGGTAATCTAGATAAGCCAGATTTTCTTGTGATAGATCTCGACCCGAGAGGTGTCACATGGAAAGATGTGATTAAGGTAGCTCAGGTGACACATAAACTATTGGAAGAAATAAAAGTAAGGAGTTATTGCAAAACATCTGGGATTAAAGGAATACATATATATATTCCTCTTGGGGCAAAATATAATTACACTCAAGTATTAGAGTTTGCAAAACTACTAGGTGCCTTAATACATGAAAGACTACCTAAATTAACTAGTTTAGAGAGGAGCCCTGAGAAAAGAAAACATAAAATATATTTAGATTTATATCAAAATAGAAGAGGGCAGACCATAGCCGCTCCATATTCAGTGAGACCTTTTCCAGGTGCTACTGTTTCTGCACCAGTTGAATGGGAAGAAGTTAATGGACGTCTTAGAATAGATCGTTTTACCATAAAAAATATGATAAAGAGAATCGAACAGAAAGGAGATATCTGGGAAGGAATAATGAACAAAGGTGTCAGTATAAAAAAGGCAGTGAAAGAGATTGAGAGTATGATGAATTAGAGTTATTTATTTGTAGTGTTAGTAAATTCAACCTATTATTAAAATATATCTAAAATTATTAAGGAATATTTATGGAGGCATCAGAACAACCTCAACAAGTCCCTCAAGAGCAGACAAGCAGTATGAGTGAATCAAACATGCAGGATCAGTCAGCCAGCACTAACATGGATAAAGAACCTATGAATATGGGAGTAAAGAAAGGTATAGATAGTAAGGTTATACTTATGGCCCTTGCAGTATTCGCAATAGTGATCTTATTGTTAGCGGGTGTAGTTGGTCTTCTTTTGTTTAATAAAGAAGATTCAGGTATAAATAATAATGACAAACCTATTAGCGATACTATTACTCCAACAGAAGATATTGAGCCAACTCCTATCGTATCAGAAATCCTAAATCTAGAATATGAACCTGTCCAACAATCAGATAGTTTGAGACCATATGCGATTTATTTTGGAACATATCAAGATCAGTATGTACTCTATGTAAGTGATGGCGAAGATTATGAGCATTCAAAGCTATATGGAGATGAAACATATGATAGTGGAGTAACTTTTGATGATATAGACAACAAAGCAATAATCTTTAATGGTGACAGAGAAACCAACTTTGGTAATTTTAAGATTGATGAACAGAGAGGGTTATTATATGTAGGAATCTATAATGCTAAAGGAGAGGACATCAATTATCAGAGAGAAACTTACCTGATTTCTTTTAATATGGATGAAGTAAGTGCTGTCTTTTTATACAAGCGAGTCTTGGATACAACAAGTGAGTTAGTAAAGTACGATGGTGAAGTGATTGATACTGTTGATTACTTTGGTGCTATTGGTGTAGAAGATTTCATTAATGATACTTATATCCAACTAAGGATTCCTGTATGCAGTGGCTGTGATGAAATTGGTCCGGGTACTGTAATGTTATTGAATATTAATACTATGGATGAAAAGGTAATAGGGGAGGTTGGTAATATTGAGTACGATCTAGATGCGATGACGGTTTCGTATGATGAGATAATATATGTCGATGATGAAGAGTGTAATCCGCAGGTAGGATATTGTTTTGGATCTTTTGAGCCAATAGGGGATCCTGGAGAAACAGAACTACCTTAATATAGTCCTTGTCCAAAAGATTGCGTTAATGCGGCATTTTGCGCTAAGAAACTTGTACCAAGAATAAGCGAACTTCTCAAGCTCGAGATTTTGATTGAGTTGCGCGATGCGTTAAGCAGATCATAATCAGTTACTAATAATTTTGCAGAGCTTAAATCTGGATCATGAGTTACCACGATATTCGAGAGCCCAGGATCATAACTCGGATTAAATCTATTTTTCTGCAATTCTACGAACATATCAAAACCTTGAAAGTCCATAGAAAAGCCTGTACTGGCGACCATTGATCTGTTAGCTGCCATTATGGCTTCAAATTGATCTGCAATTACAGGATCAGTAAGGTCGCTTCTTCTAAATGCTCTGCCAGTATATTTAGCTTGTTCTATTGCATATTGATTATGATCTAAGTTCATATGAATTATTGTTGGTAGATAAAAATCTGTAAAGAATTTAGCAACCCAAGTATTAAACAAAGACATCAGCAATGGACTCCTTGTAGGGATAATTGGTTCCCAGTTGATTGGTAGTTTGATGACTTTGTCTGGTTTATATGCATGCTGAAATACATGATGATAAAATCCTTTCCCAACTCGTGAGCCAATCTCGTCCTCACTTACTTCATTAGTTGTCCAGAATCTAGGTGGCTTTGGAATCCCAAATCTGGGTATAAATTGGTCTAGCATGTCATAAATATGTCAGAAAGGGAATTATACCATTATGTTATAATTCTCCCATATTAATAACTATAGATGGCTTTACACGAACAAGATCCCGATGTTCAAATGGGTGTAGTAGTGGATGCACTTAGATATGATCAGCACTTTGGCCCATTTGGCGCCCTTTATGATAGATATATCGAACAAGGAGTAATGACTGTTGAATATGGGGAGATGGGCAGCAATCCACTTGGACTCTTTAGTAGAGTATTAGTCTCTGAAGAAGCTGGCCAACCTCTGACCATGTTAGTAGACTATGGGCAGCTGTTACAGCAGCCAGAGCATATGGTTGCGGGTGACGTAATCAGATCACTAACAGTCGCTTGGAAGATACAAGAAGGCGAAGCTAAGGTTGATGGCTTTATAGCTGGTGTTGCGAACCAACACTCATGGGCAAGAGGTACAATGGGAAGAGTAAACCAGTTTCCTACTTATCAACAATCGTCAATCGAAGCGATTACTCCACAGATTATTTATGTCCAGAAAGCACTTGTAAAGCTTGGAGTTGGTAATCCCGAATTACTATTTTTTCTTGAATCAGCACCTATGCAGTTTGCTATGCAAATAACACCAACTGCATTAGCATCGTTCAATATAAGAAATGAGCTTGGTGTAGCAGACTTCATGGTTGATTGTTCACATAAAGATGTTAAAGCAGTTATTGCTGAAGGTGTATGGCAAACCTTGGGTAATGTAGATGCACTACGGGATAGGGCATATTTTATTGCCTGTAGAGAGCGAGCAGCAACAGTAAGTGCTTTGACACACATGGATGATCTTGCTGGCGTTGAAAACGAAGAAGCACGTAGAAGGATTGCTGCGGAAGGCATACTTGCACATCATATAGTAGAAAATAGGTAACCTTACATCAAAACATGCATTTCTGGTATAGTGTAGTCTAATAATAATTAATTGCATATCAGAAATGGATGAACAAAACACAACTCCTGAAATCAATGAGGATGAAAATACCCCAGAAGTAAGTACTGAAGAAACTCCTGAGCTAGAAGAAGAAGTGGAAGAACAAGTAGAAGAAGCTGTTGAACAGATTGAAGAACAAGTAATGGAAGAAGAATTAACTGAAGCTGACAAATTAGCCAAAGCTGCAGAATATTTTCAAATTAGATCAACTTTAAAGACTTTAAGAAGTGATCTAAAAGACTTTAAGGAAAGCCATGAGGAATATGAGGATATGAAAAAAATGGCTGATCAACTAAAAATAGTCAGAGATAGAATAAATAATGATGATGATATTAGACAGCTTAAAGAAAAGATAGACACACTTAAAGAAAGAATGGATCTCATAAAAGAGATTATTAAAGTTGAGCTGATCCAATCTGATGAAAGAGAAATAAAGCAGGACGGACGAAAACTTAAGTTAGTTGAAGTCTTGAAAGAAATGAAGGACGATGATACAGATAAACCTAAATTAGATGAAGATTCAGAATCAGCTTAAGGAAATTGGTCCCGAGTTTAAGAGAATGTTCTTTGGTAAGAATAAGCTTATCGATATTGTATTACCAACATTCACATTTATAATCTCCTATAGATTATTTGGCATAGAGATTGCCGCATATATATCATTGGCATTAATCGTTGTCGTTTCGGTCTGGAGGTTAATCAGGAAAGAGAAGGTGAGCTCGATTGCAATGGGATTTATCAGTGTTGGGTTAGCAGTATTTGCAGTATTATATCTAGGTAAATCGGAAAGTTATTTTTTACCAGGTTTACTACAGAATGCAGCTCTCACAGTCTTAATCATTCTGAGTCTTTTAGTTAGACGACCTGTTGTGGCTTGGACTAGCTTTTTTTCTAATAGATGGACACTTAAATGGTACTGGCACCCAAAGGTGTTACCTGCATACATGCAAGTGACCTATATCTGGTTGCTGTATTTTATTATTAAAACATTCCTTATGTATTTTTTCTATGTTAGGGCAGAAACAGAGATACTCGCAGTAATAGGAACATTAACTAGTTGGCCAGGATTTATTTTGCTCTTAATTATTTCTTATGTTCTTGGCTCTAGCAAGCTTGAGGAATTAGCAGGTCCAAGTGTAGATGAATTTAATTCAGGTGCTAAAGAACCTTTTAAAAGTCAAACTCAAGGATTCTAGATTTCGCTCTTCATATTTTCTAGTTCAGAACCAGAATGCTTAAGCATCGCTATAACTATCCCCATACCAATCAAGATCAAGATAATCTTGATGATAATTTCGATTAAAGTATTCTCCGATAATGTTGATTGAAAGGGATTTATTACTCTTAAAGATGCAGCCATTAGTCCAAGTAAGAAGGCTAAAGTCTGTGAAGGATACTTGTTAAAGGCAGCTTTAATCACTCTAGAGATTCCAACTAAACCGATTAATACTCCCGTAAGAAATGTAGTCAACTGTAATAGATGATCTGTTGAGAAATTAAGCCGAGTTATCTCTTTTACCAGATCAAGAACATGATGATACAGTCCCAAGAGTAATAGTACGAATGAGCCACTTACTCCTGGAAGAGCCATAGCAGAAGCAGCAGTTATTCCTCCTATTAATAACAATGCTAAGCTAGGTGAATAATTGTCACTTGACGGGTCCTGTCCAAGGATAATGAACATCACTACAAATGTCACTAAAAATACAGTTACTTCTCCGGTTTCTCTTTTCTTCATCTGCTTATATGGAACATAAATTGAAGCAATAATTAGTCCAAAGAGGAAAGCATATAAATAGTCAGGATGATGTTCTAATAAGAAGCTAAATATATTAGAGAATAAGGCAATAGCAAATAGCATACCTAGTGCTAAAGTAATACCAAATTTGAGCTTGATCTGAGCAAAGCTTTCTTTTACATCAATTGTTGTTTTCTTCTTTAATGTCCAGAGAAGTACGTTTTTGCCGAGGTTGGAAGAATCATGAATAAGTCCAATAAAGTCATCGTAAATACCCATAATCAATGCCATAGTAGAGCCACTAACACCAGGAATAATTTCTGCTACCCCCATTACCATTCCTTTGAGAAAGTTCATAGTATTTTTTTTAAAACTAATAAAAAACCATAACATATTTTGTGCTAATACTACACGAAACAATGACCATTCGAAAAAGCTAGCCATGAATATATTGAATAGAGTATGATATGAAGGTAACAAGTAATTTGGTTTATCTCAAAAATTAGAGTAATGGAAGCAGTATTTGATTTTGTAATTAATCTTATCTCTTCGTTAGGTTACTGGGGGATATTTATAGGTATGTTTATTGAGTCTAGTAGTATTCCTTTACCGTCAGAAGCAATAATGGGATTTGCTGGTTATCTGGTATATAAGGGTGAAATGAACCTATGGTTAGCAGGTCTTGTTGGTGCATTGGGCAATATTTCCGGATCAACATTTATGTATATCTTAGGATTAAAAGGTGGCCGTCCCATAGTTGAAAAATATGGGAAATATTTACATATAACAAAAGACAAATTAGAAAAATCTGATAAATGGTTTGCCAAATGGGGCGATGAAATGGTTTTCATCGCTCAA
>JAGQLK010000110.1 GCA_020429485.1 Candidatus Dojkabacteria bacterium
AAAACATATGATCATAGAAGAGGCTTTGTTTTTCATTGTTTTACTGATTTGGGCATATATAAGGAGTGCTAATCCAAGGGTAGAAGGGACTGAAAAATTTATGAATTATGCCTTTATGAGCTCAATTGCAAGGACAGAATATTTTCCTCCTGCTGACCCATGGTATGCAGGTGGAACTATTAACTATTATTATCTTGGGCATTATTACTTCACTCTTGTTGCAAGACTTACAAGCATTGGAATTGAGTATGCCTATAATCTAGCGCTTATAACAATAATCGCTCAGACTTTCACTGGGCTGTATGCCATATTTAATAAAGCATTTGAGAAGAGTCATCTAGCTATAAGTATTTCGTTATCAGCACTAGGAGCAACTTGGCTTAGTTTTGGTGGTAATATGCATTATTTTGGAAGTTGGTTCTACACGCTGTTTACCAGTAATGATTTTAGTTACTACTTCCCGGATGCTACTAGAATAATACCTAATACTATCAATGAATTTCCTGCCTATAGTATTGTTTTGGGTGATGTACATGGTCATTATCTAGGGCTACCTTTCATGGTTATTGTAATTGCCTTGTTTATGGCTAGTACAAAAATAAATATCAAAACCATGCATAAGGTTAAATTCAATGCAATTATTTCACTGTTGATAATGAGTCTTTACGGTATCAATACATGGGACTTTATCACAGCAAATAGTATGTTCATGCTCTTGCATATATACCAAGCAGCTAGAATAGGAAAGACAGACTTAGTAGAACGGTTTATTCATTTTGCAAAAGCAGAAGTAGCATTAATTGTACCGGGTGCAGTCTTGATGCTTCCATATTTGCTCAACTTTGAATCTCCTCTCGTAGGAGAAGGAAGCTTCTTCTTAGATAAATATCTTGGCTCAGTTCCATTATTCCTATATCAAAATAAAGATACATTAGAGTTTAATAAATTTGCTGAGATTAGACCTTGGCTTGCAATGTGGGGAATGTTCTTATTTATAACAATAAGTTTCTATGCTTTACGAATAACTGGAATGTTGAAGAAGCAGAAGTCTATTCTTGTTCCAGCACTTCTCACATTGGTTTCTTTCGGATTAGTTTTAGGAGTGGAGCTATTTTTCTTCAAGGATATATTCCATACATCTAATCCTCCATTTTTTAGAACTAACACTGTATTTAAATTCTACTATCATGCATGGATTACATGGGGAGTTGCAAGTGTTTGGTATGTATATTTGATGATTGTTGAAGCTAAGAAAAAAACTTGGTACGTACCTGCTGCATTTTTGACAGTAATAACTATTATGTTCTTTGGATCCATCGCGTATATCCATAAGGCTGTATCTGATTTCTATCCACCAATCACAGAGACTCAACTTACACTTGAGGGAAATCATTTCATGGAGGTAGAGACAGATAAGATTGGTGATTACCAGGCAGTAAGTTGGATCAATGACAACATAGAAGGGCAACCGGTGATTATTGAGGCTGTTGGAGATGCATACACTTACTTCGCTAGAGTATCAACAACAACTGGATTAAAGACTATCATGGGCTGGCCAACTCACGAATGGCAATGGAGAGGTGAATCTACTACTCCTTTTGCTCGAAAGACTGAAGTAGAGCAGTTCTATAATGCTACTTCCATGGAGGAAATGTATAGGATTATCAATCTATATGATGTGGAATATATATATGTAGGAAGTAAAGAATTTGAAGTATACCCAAATCTAAACGAGCAGCTTATTATGCAGATTGCAGATGTAGTCTATAGCAATGATTACAATACTAGAATTTATAAGGTTAGAGGATTTAACCAGCCTTTCACTAATCAGAGTGTCATAGAAAATACTTCTCTTTAAAGGGTAATTTGAATACTTGCTGCCTCGACTGTATTGCTAATTAGCATTGCAACTCCTAATGGACCAATCCCCCCAGGAACTGGGCTTACCCAGCTTGCTTTCGAGGCTACGCTATCATTGTCAACATCTCCCCACATTCCTTCATCATTTTTATTGAATCCAGTATCAATTATTACAGCATCTTGTTTTATCTTATCACCAGTAATAAATCCTGCTTGTCCAGTTCCACTGATAACTATGTCAGCCTGCTTTAGTAGGGTATTCAGATCTTGTGTTTTGGAATGAGCGATTGTAACTGTAGCATTATTATTTAGAAGTAATGCAGCAACTGGCTTACCAATGATTACAGACCTATTTATTATCAATGCATTTTTACCTCTAAGATACTCTTCAAGAGACATATTGTTGCTTCTTGCTACATGCTCAATTGATGATAATACAGCTAATGCTGTGGCAGGAACTAAGCTATAGCCACTGCCTTGCCATAATTTCCCAAGGCTAAATGGATTAAGACCGTCTACATCCTTTCTAGGGGATATGTGTGAAATTGCGTTTGTAGGGTCAAAATCTGGAATCGGGAGTTGAACAATAATCGCATTCACTAGGATATCATCATTTAATTTCTTAATGAGATCAATTAGTGCATCTTCACTTAAGTCGTCAAATTCATGTACCGTAACTTCCACTCCAATTGATTGTGCGGCTTCTATTTTCTTGGATACATATACCTTACTAGCAATATTATTGCCAATAAGTATTATATCTAGTCTTGGTGATAAACTATCATTGATTATTCTATTTTTTTCTTCTGTAAGCACTGAATCGGCAAGCGCTTTACCGTCTATTATCTGCATAAATATTGCAACACTACTAAGCTATTGTTAAACTGAGATATACAAAAATCTCTGCCTGTACTAATTTTATTATTAAATCTATTAATAGTCCACTATTTCCGACATGAAGAATAAATATAAACTACAGCTATCAAAGGATTACACCTTGAATCTAGACATAAGTTTTCTTAAATTAAGGGCAGGGTATAGGCCAGGTTTTGCAGATATGACAGGAATAATAGGTAGAACTCTATGGTATATCTTCTTTATCTTTATACTGAGCTCTCACATTTTTTATCAAGATCAAGCCAGTCTAGCCCCATTATTCTGGGTTTATATTTTTTCAGTTACATTATTAGCATTCCAAATACTCAGGAAAATTGTGCTTAAGGGAGAATTCCTGCCTACTGTTCCATATGACTTGATTCTACTAACTTTCACTACATTGGTGGCTATATCACTTTTTGTGAATTCACTGGATGCTGGTGAAGAAATTAACATATGGGGTGGCCCAATATTAAGACTATATTCTGGATTAAGTCTAATTTGTTTCTGGTTTATATATTATTTAACAGTAATAAATTTCAGTAGTAAGAAGCATTTAGACAAGTTATTAACAACCTTAAGTTATGCACCAGTTGTTGCAGGTATATTAAATATACTTGCATATTTCCAATGGGGTGAAGCATATTGGATTGTGATGATTCTGTTATTACCTGGTTGGATCATACTTCTACTTTCTAGAAAAAGTCATAGTTGGATCTATTTAATAAATATCATAAGTTCTTTGTATTTATTCACACAGCATAAGATAGCAATAGTATCCTTCACAATTGGATTTACGCTTATTGCAGGAACCTTGATTTTGTTATTTAAGAATAGGTCAAACCTAATGGGATTAGTTAGAGGATTTGATAAAAAGACTGATAGTTTTTTGAAAAGAGAAAATGGAATTAGAGACTTGATCACAGACAATTTTGAATTTATGTATATAATATTCGGAACATTGATTGGCGTTATTTTACTGGTCTGGACATTCTGGCAAGGTGATATACCTCTCACTGTCTATCTTCGTGATGGAATAGATACTCTCACGAGTGATCAACAAACTATTAAAGACTTAATAATCGGTGGTGGGCTAGTATCTTATGGAGGCTCGTTTATAACTCAATTGATTCATGTATATGGTGTCTTACCATTCGTAATATTTCTTGGAATGTTTATTTCGATCAGCTATAACCTGAAAATGTTTATTTTAAAGTCAACAAATAATATTCTAACCGGTAAAGCATTATTCATTCTGTTAAGCTTATTAGCATTCTCTACTTATATGCTTTTGGCTCCGGCATATGATCTGATATTCGTATTTTTCTGGATAATTATTGCTCTAGCAGGAATATTCGATCAGGTGCATATCAAGAAAAAATTATTCAAATTAAGTAACGATCTTCTTATTTTTTCTACGGAAAAGAGCTATTATAAATACATACAGTTAGCAGCTGTACTCTTTGTAATTGTTGTAACTGTTTATTTCTTAGAACTAATTTTCGATATCGTTGAGTATTTAGTCTAGACTGTCCATGAGTACAACTCGGAAATTATTAATATTATTCTTTTTTATAGCTGCGCTGTTAGTCGGCGTAGCTGCTATCTGGTTAGCTCTAAATTTCAATAAAGG
>JAGQLK010000111.1 GCA_020429485.1 Candidatus Dojkabacteria bacterium
CTTAGAAAGAAATATACTTATTTATAGGCTTTTCTTTGTCATCGGTAAGAGCGGTTTTGTCATGCCAGTCGTTTACTTCTTCTTCACTGAAGCAAAAGGTCTATCTCCATCATTAGCTCTATTCTTGATCGGTGTTACCTCTCTTTCTAAAAGCATAGCTGAAATTCCAACCGGTGTTATTGCAGATAAGGTATCCCGAAAGCTATCTATAATGATTGGGTTAGTTATTGCTGTAGTAGGTTGGAGTTCATTATTGTGGGCTGATGGATTTATCCCATTACTAATTATCATGATATTCAGAGGCATTGGAGGAAGCTTTACTTCCGGTGCAGAAGATTCAATCTTATATGATAGTTTAAAAGAGTTAGGAAAGACCAACCAATTTAAGAAAATCTTAAATGTTTCAAAGACTATCGATCTAGTATCTTTTACTGTTACTACTCTAATAGGAGGCTTCATAGGAGGCATAAACCTTTACTACCCTATCTACATACATTTAGTTTTCATATCGTTAGCATTTTTTACATGTTCTTTATTTATTGAACCTAAAATTAGTCAAGAAGGTGAAGCAATAGAGCATTCATATCTAAAACATACTCTCCAAAGCTTCAAGGTAATTTTTTCTAGAAAAGGCCTAAGAATTGGTTTGCTCACTATTTTTATATCAGGAACATTTATTCGTGCAGCTTTAAAATCAAACAAGAATATTCTAACTCCTATTTTTGAAGGGTATGGACTTGATATCACAAATACAAGTGTAATAATGGCACTAACTTTCATGAGCAAGGCAATTGGTGCCTATACAGCTAGTAAGTTTAATAAAGAAGGAGGAGAACTTACAGAAGTAACACTGGCTTTAATATTATATATTATTGGCATATTAACAGTAGCTGCAACAAATTCTGCTATATTAGCAATCATAATTTTCATGCTTGTAGGAGCATTAGATCCGCTAATACTTAGTAATATACACACTCTAATTAACCAGAAGATACCCAGTAATAAACGATCTACAATATTATCTTTAGTATCATTATTTGCAGAGCTTACTGAAATGATTTTTCTAGTTATCTTTGGTTGGATATTAGATCTGATATCTGCAGAGGTTGCACTTATTTTTACCAGTATATGGTTAGGAGTAGCAATAATTGGAATATTAGCAACGGTAATATTTGAAGTTCAAAAAGTTAGGCCAAGGATTATTCCTCAGCCTAACTAAATAGACTATTCGATCACATTTGCACAAACTGCACATACTTGAGCACTTACTGCACCAGTAAAGTTACATCTTGCACCTGTATTATAGTTCTGATAATAATCACCTACCAGTGTTTGAGCTGGTGTGAAGTTCTGACATGCAAAGCTAATAATTTTCTTACCGCTTGGACAATATACTTGCACAGCATTATAACCATCACTTACAGAAGTTCTTGTTGAACAAACAACCTCATATCCGCTGATACCTGGCTCTCCCTGAGGACCTGGTTCACCTCTATCTCCTTTTTCTCCTCTAGGACCTGTATCACCTTTATCTCCCTTTTCTCCTTTAACACCTGCTTCTCCTCTACCTCCTTGTTCGCCTTGTACATATTCTATAGCTACAGTATCCAGTGATAGATTTTCTCGATCAGCTGACTGCTCTATTTCTACTTCTAGTGGTGCTGATTGATTAGAATTAGTCTGACTATAATTAACTTCATCAGTATTATTCACTAAAGCATAAACAACCCCAACTGAGATTGCTGTTATAGCAATGCTGAGTAATACGCCTGAAATTAACATTTTGTATTTTTTAAATACAGATTTTGCTCCCTTAAGCATATATAAATAATTAATAAGTAAAATATGCTTATTAAACTATAAGTCATGCATAATAGTCACAATTATTGGGCTTGGGAAAGTATGTCTAAAGCTTTTTGATCAGCAGTGTTTGGCTATTTTTGTATCCTGACTTCTGATAGAAATCTAATGCAATATCATTGAAGGAAGAACATTGTAACTCGATATGTGAAATACCTTGTTGTCTAAAATAATCTTCTACTTCATTCATCAACGACTTACCTACTCCTTCTCTTCGATAATCTTTATGAACAAAGAGTTCAATAACTGAACCGTACTGTTTTATAGCTGCATCAAAATAATCTGCATTAGATAACTCAAATGTAATGAATCCGATAATGTGCTCTTCTTTTTTGGAAACCAAGATGCGGGGAGTACCAGCACTGATTGCACTTTCGAGATATGCGCTGAATTCTTTTTTTAGTTTCTCTGTAACAGGTACATAATATTCACTATCAATCTCATGGTGATAATCATATTGATCGATCCAAAGATCAATCACTGCTTGTAGTTCGGATAAGCCTGGTTTAACTATTTTCATAGACAAAGACACATTAATATCTCAGTATAGCAAATTATGCTAACTCAGCAGCAATATCAGCAATCATCTGATCTAAGTGTTCAACTTTGATACCTCTTTTAGCAGTTCTTCCATCAAGCATATACAATGCCTGTACTCCAACTGGAGTAGCAATCCAATTAGAGCCAAAATGCTGACTCATAATAGGATCAATACTTGGATCTCTTTGTCCTGATTGCAAATCTCTTACAACATAAGTCAATCCATCAGTAATATTCAGAGATAGAAAATCTTGTGGAGAGAAGAAATTAGTAGTGTGAACAGTGTATCCTACTTGAGGAAGATCAACTATAGTTAGCTGTTGTTCCTCAACAAACTCATTTACTTCTGTAGCTAGAACCATCAACTCATCTGCAGAAAGATTTACGGGACCATCTTGCATTATCTGATCAAGTCTATTCCATAAGTAAAGGCTTGTAATTCCCCTATTGAGCAATAGAACTCGTTCTGCGTGTCTATGTATATCTTTTGTAGGATCTAATGATTCAACATCGATATTCAAATCATCTAATGTCGCAGCTTCTCTTAGAATTGCTGCTTCTGTACCTTTAGCAATTGCTTCTTGAACATTTGCATGGCATGAGTATCTATTAGCTTCAGGTAGCTGACCTTCTGCTATTAGCGATGCGATCACTCCTGCTTGGGTTACATGACCACGTTCATGACCAGAATATGATAATCCTCTTGCCAATGGCCAATGTGCAAATTGTGTTGTGAAAGTTACTTGTCCTCTTTGTCCTTGGATTCCGCTAGCATAAGGTCTTGTAGCAGCATATGCTCCATACCCTACTAGTGCCATATAATCTACATCTTCATTTACTACAGGCAAGTATCTATCTACTATTTGATCAGCTTGTTCTACAACCGCAGCTGCTTCAGTTTCATCACCCCACATACTCTCTACTCTACTTGCATTTCTATTTGATGCCAGAACATCTGCAATGTAATAACTCCCTGGTTCTAAGGTTGATGTTTGCTGAATGGCTAGACCTAAGTTTTCTTTAAGTCCATTATGACCATGCGCATATTGTAATGCTGCGTTGACAATATTTTGATAGCTGCCATAGTCGGCAAGTGAGCCACCTACAGTTGCCTCAAGATCAGCTCCAAACTTCTTATAAAAGGCGGCCTTAGTAGCAAGTAACTGTACCTGATGTAACATAATATCTTGTCTAGCAGCTTCTCTTTGAGCCAAAATAGATTCTGCAACAGTTAATACATCATCATCAACTTCAAAAATTCCAATACCTGCTCTTAAGTGGTTAATATTTCCTCCAAGTGATAATGAATTTATTGCTGTAGCTATTTCTTCTGCACGCTCATCAAGTTGGTTATCGATAATCGCATTCTCCATATATGTAGAAATAGTACCGTCTGATGCAGGAGATCCAGGGATAGCTCTATTAGCAGTATTCAAACCTGACCATGAGTCCTCAACTTGAAGCGAATCTCTGACTAATAATGTATCTACAGACCATCTAAGATATTCTGAGAATAATCCATCAACTTCTTCTGTATCCCCACCTGCTGCTTGAGTTTCTTCTCTAAGCAACGTAACAGCATCCATCATCAAACACATAAGCTCAGTTTGTTCAGCTGGATTCTGAGTTAACTGAATTCTATCTAACAGAGCAGTATTTCCAGTGAAAATAGTATCCGCTTGAGACTCATCTAATCCAATTGCATGCATGGCTGGTATAACAACAGCATCAACAGCCACATCATCCAGCATCGTCCAGTAATCAAAGCCATTATCAGTCATGTATTCCATTGCTCTTGGGTGATGTGTTTGTAGATAATCAGCTAATCTAGCTTCTGCCTCATTATATGTAGCAGCTCTTTCATAAGAAATTATCACGGTCATTTTGTCAGCTGTATTATGTTGTAATTGGTATTGTTCAGACATTTCTATTCA
>JAGQLK010000112.1 GCA_020429485.1 Candidatus Dojkabacteria bacterium
GTATTTGTTATTCTACAGAAACCTAGATTTTTAATAATAGCCTTTTTATAGTAACATTCAATATATTAAAAAATTATCTAATGAGAATAAAATTCGAACAAGCAGGTGAAAAGTTTACAGGTGCAATTGACCATCTAAAGAAAGAGCTAGCCAGTATTAGAGTTGGCGGTGGAGGTACAAATTTAGTTGATGGTATTATGGTTGATGCGTATGGATCTAAGATGCCAATCAATCAGCTAGCAAATGTTGTAGCAGTGGATGCAACATTAATAACTGTAAGTCCTTGGGATAAATCATTAACAGAAGAAATTATTAAAGCGATAACTGCAGCTAACATAGGTATCAACCCTAATCAAGATGGCGATATGATTAGATTACCGCTGCCTCCAGTAACAGAGGAGAGAAGAGTTGAGTACGTAAAATTAATGAAAACGAAACTTGAGGAAGCAAGAATAGCAGTCAGACAGATCAGAAAAGATATTCTTGTAGGTCTTGAAATGGATAAGAAAGATAAACTTATCAGCGAGGATCAGTATAACTCAATGGAGAAAACATTACAGGGGAAAGTAGAAGATACAAATAAGGCAATAGAAGAAATCGGTAAAGATAAAGAAGAAGAATTAATGAAAGTTTAATAATTTTTCTCGATAATTCCCTAAACTAGGTATGTCATAATTAGTTTTTCCTGCTATCATGTGATAGTAATTATTTTTAATCAATATTCTTGATGGATATACTTGTTACCATTTTATTAATCGCATTGATTTTTGGCTTGCTTGTATTCGTGCACGAGTTTGGTCACTTTATGATGGCTAAGAAAGCTGGAGTTGTAGTTGAGCAATTCGCCTTTGGGTTTGGTCCTAAAATACTTGCTAAAAGATGGCATGGTACCGAGTATAGAATTAATTTAATTCCGATGGGTGGCTACGTACAAATGCTTGGTGACCAGGATGGAAGTAGCTTTGCTAGGTACACCAAAAAGGATTACCCAGCAGAGGATAAGGAATATGTGCTTAACTTGCTTGAACAAAATAAAATAAATCCTGAAAAAGATAGTTATGAGAAAGTGATGAATTTTCTTAAGAAACAGATGAAGGATTTAGGTGAGAAAGACTCGAAAAAAGTTTCTTCTTATATTGCTTATGATTATATTCCAAATCATCCCGGAAATTACGATAATCAGTCAGTTGCAGAAAAGTTAGCAATTGTTACAGCAGGTGTATTCATGAATTTTATTCTAGGTATTCTATTATTTTATGCATTTTTTGCATTTAATGACTTTAAAGTAGAGTTACCACGGATCGGTAATCCACCCTTGGTTGGTGCAGAAGTAAACAATGAGTTTCCAATTCTTTACAATACATATGGGCAATTAGATAGTGATCTGCAACCAAGTTTGATCTTAGCAATAAATGGTACTCCGATAAATAGTGAAGAGCAGTTAATTAGCTTCCTAGAAAAAGAGAATGAAGAGTTAGAACTAGAATTATTTTCATTAAAACAAGCTAGAACGGTAAAGGAGATTGCAATTCTGAACGGTGATGGTATTCAATCTAGTTTTGATGCAGATGTATTAGATAAGGTCTATGTTGCTACAATTGAAGATGGCTCTCCAGCAGAAGATGCAGGCTTGCCTGAAGATTCTATAATATTAAGTCTAGATGGTATTGAATTAGAGAGTATTGAGCAACTTGTAGCTATTAGAGATGCTAATAAAGGCAATGACATTGAGATAGAGTACTTAACCCAGGAAGGTGAAATAGTTGTTAGTAGTATTTCGATACCAGATCCGGGTGAGGGCGAAGAAGTCCTATTAGGAACAGGACTTGTGCAGAATGAGGTAGCACTATTTCAAGACTTAATGATATTAGATTATTCTAACGCCAAATTCTTAAGTGGATTCGCACACTCTATTAACATAAGTACTGTGAATTTTTATGGCTTAGGACAACTGGTTGCACAGTCATTTGAAGAGAAGAGTATCGAGCCTGTATCTCAAGGGGTAGGTAGTATTGTTGCAGTAGCAGACTTTACATATACTCTTGTCACTATTAATGACTTTAGAAGTATTTTCAATTTAACAGCCACATTAAGTATTGTATTGGCAATAATGAATATCTTGCCTATACCACTATTAGATGGTGGGCATGTAGTATTTATTCTTTGGGAAAAATTCACTGGGAAGCCATTGAGTGATAGCGTTCAAGAAAAGATTGGTAAAATTTCTTTCTTTCTATTAATTGGATTAACTATAGTAATTATGTTGAAAGACATATTACTTTTTGATTGGCCAAGTAGATTTATTAATTTATTCAAAGATTTACTTGGACTGTAAAGAGTTTTATCTGTTATAATTCTTTACTTTTTTGTTTAATTAACTAACATACACTGAGGAGGTGTTGAGAAATGGCAGTAATAGTCCATGATGACATGCCAATTGACCAAGCTTTAAAAATGCTTTGGAGAGAGGCTAACAGAGAAAATATACCAAACGTTCTAATGGAGAAACGGTATAGAGTTAAGCCTGCGTCAAAAAGACATGAAATAAACAAAGTTTGGGCCAAAATGAAGCGCAGAAGAAGAGCCGCTAAAAGAAAAGCAGCTAAAAAAGGTAAATAATCATTTATTCCAAATAATTAATAAACATGCCTCAAGTTCTATACCGAAAATATCGGTCACAAACCTTTGCAGAAATATACGGCCAAGGCCTGATCACTAAGGTATTGAAACAAGCAGTAGAGAATGAGAAAGTAGCTCATGCATATCTCTTTAATGGTCCAAGGGGAACAGGTAAAACAAGTACAGCCAGGGTTTTGGCTAAGGCTTTGAATTGTCCGAACACCAAAGAAGGAGAGCCATGTAATAGTTGCTCTGTATGTGATGCTATAAATGAAAGTAAGTTTATTGACCTTATAGAGATTGATGCTGCTTCGAATAGAGGTATTGATGAGATTCGTGCCCTCAAAGAGAAGGTTGGTTTTCTTCCTGCAGAAGGTAAGTTCAAAATCTACATTATCGATGAGGTGCACATGCTTACTATTGAAGCGTTCAATGCGCTTCTTAAAACATTAGAAGAGCCTCCTGAAAATGTTGTGTTCATCTTAGCCACAACAGAAGTACACAAATTACCACTAACTATAATTTCAAGAACTCAAAGATTTGATTTCAAACTTGCGAATAATCAAAATCTAAATAAAAAGCTATCAAGAATTTTGAAAGAAGAGGGAATTCAGTTCGAAGATGATGCTCTTGATATTATTATTGAAGCAGGAAATGGAAGTTTCCGAGATGCAGAAACAGTATTGGAAAAAGTAATTTCATCTTATGGATACCAGAAAGATAAAGTTATTAATAGAGAGGATGTTGAAGCGGTTCTTGGGTATGCAAGTTCTAAGTTAGTGCAGGAGTTGTTTGATTATATTTATAATTCGCAGATAGACAATGCAATTAAGCTTCTTAATAATAGTGAGCAAGAAGGAGTAAATTTACTCCAATTGGTTAAGCAGTTACTAGAGAAAGCAAGAGTAGAAATGTATACAGGCATTGTAGAGGGCAAAGCTAATTATGAATTACGATTTATCTCCCAGTTTATAAAAGAATTTACCGATGCCAGTAATGCATTAAAATATGCATTGATCCCGATTTTGCCTATAGAAATTGCGATAGTTAAATTAGGTGGAGATTCGATATCTTCCCCAGAAATAATACATACTAGACCAGAGCCCAAGCACCAAGATGCTGTAAGTGCTCCAAAGGTTCAATCTATACAAGGACAAACAGAGATAAAGCCAAACCCAGAAAGGACTGAAATATCTAAGCCGCAAATTATTGGCTCATCCTCAAAAGACTCTAAAACTTCTGATGCGGAAATTAGCAATGATTCAAATACTCAAGAGCAAGAAAAAGTAGCCTTAAATGGAGCTGAGTCTCAAATTAATAGGGAAGAACTACTAACTAAGTGGAATGATATCCTAGATGAAGCAAAGCAGATTAATCCGCATCTGGCTGCGTTCTTGGCAAAGGCTAAGATTGTTAGCGTCGAGTCTGGTATATTAAGTTTAGATGTTCCATTTGCTCTCCACAAAAAAGCGTTGGAGCAGAATAGTACTACAGAAAGATTTGCTGTAATTACTCAAAAGATTATCGGAGGTACATTGAAAATTAAGTGCCAAGTAAATAAAGACATACTAAAAGAGGAAAAGGCTGATGATCAGAATTCTAATTCTGATCTGGTAGAAGAGATTTTTATGGGTTAATAAGTTTGATTTAACCTAATAGCAGAGGTTACAATGAAACTATCTTCAAAATATTTTTAATTTTTAAT
>JAGQLK010000113.1 GCA_020429485.1 Candidatus Dojkabacteria bacterium
CTAGGTAATGGTGTTGGCGTCGGTATAGGTGTCGGAGTAAGAGATGGCGTTGGCGATGGTACAGGCGTTGGCGTTAAAGATGGAGTTGGTGATACTGTTATATTAGGCGTACAGTTTATGTATTGAGTGCCGATAGGTGTATCATTACTGGTTAAGGTTAGAGTTGCTGTACTACAGTTGTAGTTTGGGATAAATAGGGAAAAATATAATGGGCTTTCACTACAACCCCATGCGGATGCATTATTTGGTTGATCTTGTCTAGGTTTATTACCTATTGAAGGTACGTTGACTGTGCTGTTTCTTAGCCAAGCTCGTTGATTATTGTTCAATGCTTGCCATGGAGTGAATTTTGAGCAGTTTACTGATGAATAGTTATTTATATCCACAACATTTCCGTTTGGAACTTCTTCCTTTCCATTTTCAATAAATCTGTCATTTGTGCCTTCCCCTCCATTGGTTATAAGCGGTGGATAACCACCTCTTCTGTCTCTGAAATAGAAGAACCCTTCACCTACTGATGGAACGTAACCATCAGAAAATGTTGCGCAGATATATACTGGTTGCATGACAGCTTCAGAATTTATTCTGAATAACACTCCTAGTGTCATTACTATTGAAATTGTTAATACAAACTTTATTAGTCTCATAGATAGGTTATATTTAATTCGTTCTTGTATACGGATATATCGTTGTCTAAGTTTTCTGTTTTGTCTACTAATTTTGAAATAGAGTATCTTGCTTCTACTGGTACACCATCAGAGTCGTAAGGCAGATCTTTAAGTAATAGTATCTCTGAGATATCGCCCACTTCTGCATTTAGAATAAAATCAGCCCTTTCTTTTATATATTCGTTAGAGGTTAAGTCTATGGTGGAATAAGTAGCTAGGCTGTATACATGGTTTTGAAAGATAGGATCTAGTTCTTCCATTGTTGGGTCATTACGTAGAACTTGAGAAGCTTCTTCGAAGGACGCATTGTTATCAATGATATTATTATAAACTGGTTCTATCTTGGAATATGCATATTCCTTTGCAGCTTCAACTCCATTGTCCTGAGCGTAGGAAGACAAAGTACCATTCCAAAAAAATACTGTAATAGTCTCTACTTGATATGAGCCTTCATTGAATCTCTGTAAAGTAGTGTCTTTTTGAATCTGAATTAGACTCATTCTTTGAATAGTATTCTTGTCTGGAGAATTGTATACACTTGCATCTAGTTCAAGTAGCTCTTTGGATTGAAGAAATTGCAATAAAACAGAATCACTAATCATGATTTCGAGTATCTCTTCTTTATCGGTGATTGGGTCTAAGCTATATTGTTCAGCATAGATTTGAAGATCTTTTTGATATAAAGTTTCATCTCCAACTATAATAATAGCTTTTGCAGTAGAATCAGTAGTGTCTTCTTTTGCACTGAATAGACTATATGCGAAAAATCCCCCGGATAGAAGTAGGAATAGGATGCTGATTATGAGCAGTCTTTTCATATCGTTAATAATTCCCAGAAAACGTAAAATTATGCTAACTTATTATTTAAATTTGTGCAAAAAATATTACACTTGATATTGTTGTAATGAATTATTAGTATAAGATTATTATTAGTTAAGTTTGAATTAATGAAACTGCCTGAATTTTTTGGAATAGATATCGGAAGTCATTCGATAAAAGTTGCTCAAGTACAACAAAAAGGCGAAGGGAAAGCTAAATTAGAAGCTATTGGTCATTTAGAGACTCCAGTAGGGATACTTAGCTTAGAGGATGATAATGCAAAGACTGAGCTAGCAAACAAAATTAAACAAATCCACTCTGCTAGTGGAATATCAACAAAAAAGGTTGTTGCTGCATTACCTGAATCAACGATTTTTACTAGGATTATATTGCTTCCTGATGTTCCAGAAAAAGATTTAGAAGAATCTGTCTATTACGAAGCAAAGCAATACCTCCCTACTCCAGTAAGTGATGTCCAGTTGGATTACATTCCTATTACTAAAGTTCAGATAGAGGGTAAAAATCTTATCAGAGCTTTGCTTGTTGCAGCTCCAAAAGCGATTGCACAAAAGTATATTGATGTTATGGAGTTGGCTGGATTAGAGCTTCTAGCTCTTGAGACAGAAACAATAGCAACAGCAAGGGCTGTTTCTTTTGTTAGTCCACTTGAACAAGGTGCATTAGTTCTTGATTTTGGTTCGGCAGGTACTGATGTTAGTGTTATCAAAGGCAGAAATCTTATTTTTTCTCAAAGTATTGGTACCGGCTCAGATCAACTAACAAAAGCAATAACAGCTGATTTTGGACTTGATTATCAACAAGCAGAGCAATACAAAAGAACTTATGGTCTACTTAGTGACCAGGCGGACGGTAAGATAGCTAATTCTTTGGCACCAATCATGCAGGTAATTATTAATGAAATAAATAAAACTATTAATTACTTTAGAGCTCATTTACAAGAAAGTACTCCTAAACAGATATTGATTGTAGGTGATGGAGCCAAATTACCTGGATTACCTGAATACTTAACTCAGAATTTAGGAATACAAGCTAGGGTCGAAGATCCAATTCAAAACCTAGAAATTAAATCGAGTTTAAAATCTGAGATAGCTCAACTCTCTACTGTCGGATTTACCGTAGCGGTAGGGTTATCTCTAAAATCTGAGTAAATTATTATAATAAGTATGAATACTTTTTCATTTAACCTAATACCCAAAAAATCAGAACAGGAAGTTCAGAAGGAAGAAAAGCGTGATAAGACAAGCGTTTGGACTGCAATTCTTCCCTTAACAGGTGTTTCAGTCTGGCTATTATTGGTATTGTTTAATGGAGTTGTAGTAGATGGTGTAAAAGCAAATTGGGAAGAATCCATTGCTCAGAAGGAAAATAGGATTGATACAGAATATCTAGCAGTAAGAGTTCAACATGGTGAGTTAGTTCTTAAAACTAAATCACTAGCTACATTAATAACTCTTGATATTAAGCCCGAAACTTTATTTGTGCTTACTGAACAGATATTTCCTGAACCAGAACCAGGTGTGAGGATAATTGGTTACGGTAGAAACGATGATGGGTCTTTTAGCATTAGATTAGCTACAGATGATTATCAAAAGATTGCGGAGATAGCACGAAGATTCTCTAATTATGAAGGTGCAAATTTAGTTACTATTGAATCTGTTGCTACAGATCCTACTTCTGAAGATAATCCTGATGAAATTCAGGCTACCATCAAATTCTTTATTAATGTTGAATTTATAGAAGGAAATGCCTAAATTAGAAAAAAGTAAAATCACTCAAGCAAAGACTAGTGCCACAGAAAGCTTAAAGAATGCTGAGAAGGAAGAGCAAGAGAAAAAAGTCAAAGTAGATGAGGTTAGTGACTTTATTAAGTTCTATGCCCTACCTATCTTCAGTGCAATGATTTTTCTAGGTGTAGTATTTTTTACTATTATTCCGAGTATTAGATATATTTTTGATTCTATTGATGAGATTGATGCTTTAAAAAACGAAGATCAAACCTTGAACTCGAGAATCGAGAGACTAATAGCTCTTCAGCAAGAAAATGCTGATCAAGTTCAACTTATAAATAGAATTAACTCAATTGTACCTACTGGTAAAAGTGAAGTTGTTGCTTTTAGAGAAAGAATTGCGACAACGGGATTGCAGCAAAGTCTGTTATTGGAAGAATCTAAGTCTGGAGAAACTATTCTAGAACCAGAATCAGTTACAGTAGAAACTGCTGAAGGGTTCAATCTGATTGAGATACCTTCTGAGTTTAATATGAGAGGTGAATTTATTAACTTTAGGAACTTTTTAAATAGTCTTTATATTGGTGATGATTTCTTTATTGTAGAAGAAATGAGTTTAAATGCATCCAGTGCAGAGGGTGAGGAAAATATTTGGTTTGGTACATTTAATCTTACAAAATACCAGTTTTTTGCAGATGAGAACTTTGATCTAGAGACTACATTTGCAGGTGTTGATGAATTTGAGGAACCAGATCCTACAGCTATTAATTTCTTGGAAACTAAGTTTATAGACAATTAGTTAGTCTATAATTTTGATGTAAACCTTTTTATTCTCTCTTCTTGCAATAATTCCAATTATATTTCTAATTGCTTTTATATTTGTACCGTTTTTTCCGATAACTCTACCTCTTTTTTCTTTTGGAATAGTTACTTTAAGAACTATTTCTTCTTCATTCTTTTCTTTTTCTTT
>JAGQLK010000114.1 GCA_020429485.1 Candidatus Dojkabacteria bacterium
TATTGCCGGAACAAATAGATGGATAAACTTTGGTTTTTTCTCTTTTCAACCTTCCGAATACGCCAAAATAATCCTAATACTTTGTACAGCAGCTGTATTTACAATATACGATAAGGTCGTAGATGAACGCCCTTACTTAGTTATCAATCGAACTCTAACTAAAGTAAATCAGGAAGGAATTGCAAAGAGATTCTCTGTATTTTCAGGCAGAGTACTTGAAAACTATCCGATGATTGGTAAATACATACTAAGTATTGTTGTTGTAGCACCAATAGTACTCCTAACTTTTATTCAACCAGCATTAGGAAGCTCAATTATTATTGCTATGATCTGGGGAATTATGCTGATAGTTACATATCCCCAACAAGATAAGCTTTTTGGTTTCTTAATAGTAGCAGGAATCTTTTTCGCTGCATTGACTAGAATTGCCCATATCCAATTAATAGATGATTCTTATTTCAGTGTAAGTTTTGGCACAAATACTATTAACTACATAACACTAGCCATAATGTTTATCGGGATAATAGTTACTTACTTTGTAGCAAGATTGAGAATAATTACAATAATAATAGCTCTGATTCTTTCTGTAACAATGTTATCCGGTTTTATTCTAGCTTGGAACAAGGTACTTCCAGATTATCAGAAGACAAGAATTACAACTTTTATTGGTGGTCCAGAAGCTAATCCTCTCACAGCTGGATATCAAGTCAGGCAATCACGAATAGCAATTGGTTCAGGCAGATTATTAGGTAGAGGATTCTTACAAGGAACTCAAAGTGGAAATAATGTATTAACTCAAGCTCATACTGACTTTGTATTTGCTGCTATAAGTGAGCAATTTGGCTTTATTGGAGGCTCAATGGTCATGTTTCTATATATAATATTAATAATGAGAGTGCTACAAGTTGGGCTAAATACCAAATCTACATATGGTTCAGTAGTAACTTCTGGTGTTGCGGCATTGCTTCTTTTGCATATTTTTATTAATATAGGTATGAACCTAGGTAAATTACCAGTAACTGGAATTCCATTACCTTTGATTAGTTATGGTGGAAGTTCAGTATTTGTCATATTGATATCTTTAGGCATTGTCCAAGCAATTGGAGGTAGCCAAAAACCAGTTGACATAGGGGATAATTTGATGTTAACATCTCGAAGTCTAAGTAATACATAGCAATGGCTAACGATAAAAATTTCGCAATTATAAAAGTAAAAAATAACCAATACAAAGTCTCTGAAGGAGAAATTGTTGATATGGATAGAATGGACGGAGAAGCTGGTGAAAAGCTTACATTCGATGAAGTATTACTCAAATCAAACTCAGGGAAAGTTGAAATTGGTAAACCAACTATAGAAAAGGCAACAGTTACTGCAGAAATAGTTGAACAAACTAAAGGTAAAAAAGTAACTACATCTACATACAAGGCAAAGGCAAGAACAAGAAGAAAAGTTGGCCAACGACCTAAATTAACAAGAATTAAAATAAATAAGATTAACTAATGGCACATACTAAAGCCCAAGGAGCGGCAAACAGAACCGTACAAGTTGCAGGAAAAAGATTAGGACTTAAAAGAGCTGCAGGTCAATTTGTTAAAGCTGGAAACATTCTAGTTAGACAAAGAGGAACTGTTTTCCATGCTGGTATTAATACTGGGTTAGGTAAAGATCATACAATCTTCGCTACAGAAAATGGCTATGTTTCTTTCAGAAACATGACAGGTAGTCACAGAGGACAAAAATATATTGATGTCTTAACTGAAGAATCTAAAAAAGAAGTTAAGAAAGAAGCTCCTAAGAAAGAGACTACTAAAACAGTCGAGAAAAAAGCCGAAAAGACTCCTGCTAAGAAAACAGCATCAAAGAAGTCTACTAAATAAAAACTCTCATTAAGATTTAGCTTCAATAGGATTACATCCCTATTCATTATTTCTGGATCGTCACAGTATCTAACTGTATAATCTGCTAAAATAGATTTACTATGAAATCATTAATTCAAAGAGTAAACAAAGCTAGTGTAAGTATAAATGGCGAAGTCGTTGGCGCTATAAATAAAGGTATTTGTGTCTTACTGGGAATAAGAGATACTGATAATGAGAAAGACATAGATTATTTGATAAACAAAATCACGACAATGCGTTTCTTCTCTAAAGAAGAAAGTAAATTCTCAGCAACACTAGAACAAGTAAATGGAGGAGTCCTGTTAGTTTCTCAATTTACTTTATATGCAAATTTACGCAAAGGAACACGCCCATCATTCACATCTGCAATGTTGCCGGAGCAAGCAAATCAACTTTATGAATTATTCATTACTAAGTTAAGAAAAGCTGGAATTAATGTTGAAACAGGAGAATTCGGTGCATATATGCAAGTTAATATTGATAATGACGGACCGGTAACATTAGATCTTAATTCAGATCATTTAGAACATCATGTTTAAAATCGATTTAAAACAAGATAATTTAATAATAGCACTAGGAAACCCAGGTAAACGATACGACAATACCTGGCATAATGCTGGCTTCATTTTCGCTGATGTTTTAACTGGTATCCTTGAAGAGCAGAGGCTAACAATTAACACAAAAGAAAAAGACGAATATCTACTCACTACAATTTCAGAATTAAAACTGCATGTCCTTAAACCATATTCATTTATGAATAATTCAGGAACCCCAGTTAAGAAATTTCTAAAGTTCAAAGAAATAGCAGCTGCAAATATATTACTTGTGCATGACGATTTGGATATTAGCTTAGGTGACTACAAACTTAGCTTAGCCAAATCACCAAAAGCCCATAATGGAGTGACTTCAGTAGAAAGAGAATTAGGATTTAAAGATTTTTACAGACTTAGAATTGGTGTAGAAACAAGAGTTGATAGGGTAATGAGTGGAAGTGACTATGTGCTAAGCCAAATTAGCGATAAACACTATCCACAACTAGTTAACACTATCAAGGATACAATTACCGAAATTCTTTAAACAATAAGCTATACAGCTAGATTTGCATCTGGATCTATTAGTTTTTCTGGATCAGTTTTGAGGTCAGAAGCCAATGTTCCACCAAATCTTCTATTTCTCGCTGCATAATCATAAACAGCTAACTTGAAATGCTCAGCATCAAAGTCTGGGAAATATACATTGGTGAAATAAAGTTCTGCGTAAGCAGCTTGATATGCCATAATACCACTTGTTCTTCTTTCGCCTGATGTTCTAATCACAAGATCAGGGTCAGGGATACCATTACTATCGAGATATTCAGAGATTACCTCTTCATTAATTTCTTCTACTCCAGCATCAATTATACCTCTCACAGCTCTAACTAAATCATCTCGACCATTATAGTCTAGACATAACTGAAAATTTAATTTGTCATGATCTTTTGTAAGCTCTGTAAGGTCGTCTAGGATTGCTAGTACATCCTCTGGCAATCTATCCCTTCTGCCCATGCTTCTAAATCTAATTTCCTCATCAATCAGTAGTTGTCTTAGATCTTTACCAAGAGTTCTAACCAAATTAAATATTTCTTCTACCTCTCTGTCTTCTCTTTTCCAATTTTCTGTAGAGAATGCCCAAAGAGTTAGATACTCAACACCTAGTTCCTTTGACTTGTTAAATAATTCCAAAACTCTTTCCATTTTTGCTGCTCTCCTGTGTCCGATGTACGCTCTCCAACCTTTTTCTCTAGCCCATCTTCTATTTCCATCAGGGATAATAACTACATGTTTAGGAACGTTAAGTTTTTCATTGCTTAACACTTCTTTACCAAGATTAACAAAACTTCTAGCTTGATCTTTCCATACAGGTTGCTCTTTTTCTACCTTAAATTTCTTATATTCTTTTTCTGGCTGAGACCATTCATAGCTCATACCTGTCAATCTTACTAAGAAAGGCGGCTTTTGACAGTAAGAAAGCAATTCCTCTAAAGATGCTCTTTTACCTTGCGCTAAAATTTCTATAGATCCATCCTTATGATTTTTAACGTAGCCTTTAAGATATAAAGAATTTGCCATTTTACTGATTCTACCTCTGAGATGAACTCCTTGTACGATACCAGTAATTTTAATTACTAATTGTTCCATTGTGATTAGTTACTAAATCAATATATATAAAACTGCTTATAAAGATTTTCATTACAAAAAATCTGACTCTGCGAGCCAAGTAGGAACAGATTATAACAAATATCTTATTATGTCTATGTAACAAA
>JAGQLK010000115.1 GCA_020429485.1 Candidatus Dojkabacteria bacterium
TAATGTCCAATCGAAATCACCTTTATCCGAAGGGGCTGAAGTACAGACATAGTAATCACTGACTTCCGCTTCTATAGTTCTTGGGTTTGGTATTAGGAATATCTCACCAATTTCTGTATTCATTACTTCAACTTCACTTTGATTATATTCTAAACCAAATACTCCTTGTCGAGCCGATTTATCCGATGCTATACATTCATATCCCTCGATATTACCTCTTACGATTTCTAGTTCTACACTACCTTTTGATAATATTAATATCTGATTCACTCCATCAGTAAATTCCTGCCTCCAATCTTTAGGAATATCCATAGTTAAATCTTTAAATGAACCTTCAGGATGAATTAGTGTGAGTGCCTCAGATTCAATAGTCTCATTAAAATCCTCATTCTCAGGTTCAATATCTGATGGCGAATTAAAAGTCAGATTCACATTACTTTCTTGAATATCAATGCCGTCCGAATCTTTTATTGAGATAGTATAGCCAACTATCGCCAGTACCCAGACTAACATAAATACAAGCACTGCAATCAATAATACACCTTTTTTACTTCTTACTTTTTGCATTAGATTTTCTTCACTGTCTCAAAAAATGTAGTTACAAACTCCTCACATAGTTCAGGTTGAGTAATATCACACTCTACGTCAAAGCTATTCGTTACACCATATGGTACTCCATATTCAACTGGAAAAACATCTAGCTCTATGTAATTTACAACATCATCGGTGAAATACTCATCATTAATAGTCTCAATATAATATTTTACGACCCGATCATGAATAAAGATAGTCCTCTCAATACTTTCAAGGTTGAATTGATATGCATTTGGATAGTTACCAAATATTTCATCACTACCATCTTCTTTTTGAGCATATACTTCACCACCCAACAAGTTATAGTATATTCTCCTGCTACCACCAGTAAAACATGATGATGTAAGTCTAAGCTCTAATTTATTCTTTGTATCTGGGCTAGTTATATATAATACATTTAAGCCACTATACGTAAGTTCACTTTCCCTATTTGCACAATCATCCTTAAGACTTATTTCACTAACAACCGTCTCAACATTCCACCCCGTGGGGTACATAAAGCTGATTCCTTCACCACTATATTCATAGTAATCGCTCTCTTCCACTATAGGCACTAAAGACGTTGGTTGTGGTTGTTCTAGACCTTGGGTTGGCTGAACGACTGCATTCTGTTGATTAGGATTATTGGATTCAACCTCATTATCTCGTGATAAAATGATTACAGTTACTACAAGGCACAAAACTACAAAGAGAGCGACTGCAACAGCCGCTATTCTCTTGTATGAAAATTGTTTTAGTGAGTTTGATTGTGATTGTGTTTCTACTTCCATATGTATTACTTTTACTAATTTCAAAAACTTTTCACATTGTATCTCTATACAAAATTAACTGCCTTTAGTTACTTTTTTTCATGTAGCTCATGCTAGATATTATCTCAACAATTTCCTGTCTAGTTTTTGTATCAAAGGCACCATTAGTAGTTGCGTTTATTGTTCCTATTGTTGTTGTTAGGTTATCAGGTTCGCTATCTCCTAAGTAGCTTGGGCCACAAATCAATATCCCAGATACCCTAGCACCAGTAATTTGTTTTTCGACTAAAACAAAACTACCTATTTCATTATCAATCTTAATCGCACTCTCATTAGCATACTCTAACCCTGAAGATAGTTGAAAATTGTTTTCTTCAGCAACATGGCATTCTCCGCCATCGGTATTCCCTTGAATAAACTCTAAATTTGTTCCATTGTTATCACTGAATACTATAGTAACTCCACCATCATTAGATGATTCAGTCTTTATCCATTTACTTGGTACATTTAGTTTAAATCCAGAATATAACTCACTATTTAATAGTACTATTTCATATTCTATATATGGAGTATTGGTCACCCCAACTCTAGTTGGTTCAGTAATCCTATCTGGATCACCTTTGTCTATACTCTTACCTGACTGATAAGAATCTAAGCTGTTTTGTGTCTTCAAATCAGATGTGTAAGCAATAGTAGCAATAATCCCTAATATCATTATTATTACTGCACTTGCTGCAAATATGCTTAATTTTTTCATATTAATTTTATAATAGTTAATAAAGAATAGCAGAATTCTCAAGTATTAGCCTACTTCCACTTTCTACAGTAAGCTTGCTACTCATGAAATCAAAATCTACATATACACCTGGTGCTACAGTTACAGTGGAATTATTTCTAATTGATAGCGACCCGACTATGTTGATGTTGGAGGTGAAATTACAATCCGTTTCAATTATCCACTCCCCGCTTGGAGGTGGTGTACATGCTTCATTTTTTTCGAATTTCCACTCACTATACAAAAGTTCTGTACCATTATCCCTTACAGTAAAGTGAATATGCGTAAATGGTGGATCTCCTGTGCACCCTAGATTACTTACTGTTCCAATAACATCTCCAACAGATACCACAGTACCATCTGAGACTGTATTTGAGGCACTTACATCCACATGCAAATACTCGACAGAGATATTATCTGCACCATCTATCCTTAAGTATTTATGATCATCACCACATGTATCTTGTAAATGAGAAACTGTGCCATCAATACTGGCCAAAGCTACATTACCTTTACATCTTTGATAACTACTCCCATTTGATGGCTGACCATAATTACCACCAATGTCTAATGATCCATCAGGTTGACCAGCATGATTTCTTCCTGAATTAATATTATATTCTCCATCAGTAACATCAAATGCACCATCAACTAAGTCGCACGGCTGATATACCTGTACGATGGCTTCTGCTGCATTGAGAAATATAAGCGAAACTGATACAAATACGACTATTTGTACTACTACTTTTTTAATTCGCATACATATAAAATAAAAATTTAAATACACCCATACTCTACTCTCCAATCTTTAACTTTTTCTAAATTCGTCGTTAAATTTTAAAAATATAAAAAAATCGCAACAATGTATTGCGGTACAAAAATATTAAATACAGGGACTTAAATCACAGTGTGCTCAAATAACTCGACGATATCATCAGATGCTTCTTTGAAGATTTTTGTTAGATTATTTAATTTATTTCTAGTTTCTTTATTAGAAATTGATTTAAATCCTAAAACAAATAATCCAAGTACCTTTCCCTTCCTTTGGACTGGTATAGCTGCCATACTTTTTAAACCAATTACTTTAGATATTAGAGCTGCTACTCTATTTGTAAGCGGAGGAACCATAAAACTAACAGGATCATCTAAGTAAACTAAATCGCTGTTGGTAACTGCTAACTTCGTACTAGAATGTATTGCATTTAATTCTAGTGATCTAAATGCATTTTCACTATTCAAGAATGGTATCGCATAAGTTGAGAAGATTGATCTGCTAACAGAAACTAATCTTATTTTATTACCATCTTCATTCACTCTAACTAAAGCTGTTCCAATCGCATTAAAGTCCTTTTCTAAATGCCCAATCAACTCTTTATACTTTATTTGAACTACTTTCTCTTCATCAAAAATATACTTAGCATCTACTAACTGTACTGCGTCATATTCTTCCTCAGTATTAAATATATAACCAATTTCTTTCTTATCTAGTTCCAGAACATAGCTTATTGCTAAAATAGTCTCCTTAGTCGGATTAGTCTGTCCATTCTCTATCCTACTCAAACTACCAGGACTTGCTCCTATCTCTAGCTCCAGCTGCATCTGCGAGAGCCCTGCTCGCTCTCTGTACATTCTGATTTTTTGTCCTAATGATTTATTCTGCATTTAACATATTGTTTAGAAATATCTGCCTGGAAATAGTCATTGCAATTGTATTGATCATCTTCATTTCATCGCTATAATCAGACTTATTACTCTTTCCAAGATAAATAGCACCTAGAGCATGGTCCTTATAACTTAGAGGATAAGCGATACCACTCTTAAAGTTAATCATCTTTGCTATTAGCTTGATAATAGAATCATTTATTGCACCCCTCGAAAAGTCAGTTATATTATCGCTTTCGAAGTATGTCTGTTCTACTGCACTCCTCAGTATTAGATTATCTTCATTTTTCTTTTTACTCACATATAAGCTATCAAATGGAACACCAATAAGTTCTAGCGCCTTCTTGTTAATGTCATTAATATTTAGATATCTTGCATACAACCTATCGCCCTTCCAAGTGAAAG
>JAGQLK010000116.1 GCA_020429485.1 Candidatus Dojkabacteria bacterium
TCTGCTATATATTAATTATATAATGAATACCTATATTATTCAACCGTTGTGTCTGTACTACGAATTGAGCTAATGATAATTACACGAAAATTCTAGAGATATTGCATTGCTGTATCAATAGTTTCAGTCTCTCGAGTTATGCGCTTCCCAAAACTCTTGGGATCCATATCATGAAGGACTTTGAATGTAAGCAATGATCTTAGTACTACACCAAGCTGTACGCGAGGCGCAAGCCAATCAATATGAGTGTCGTAGCCTTCCTCAAAAGCCTCTAATACTCCCTGGGCACGAATTGCTCGACGATAGAAGAACCCAAGGTCGATATTTGGATCACCACCATAAGTAGCACAGAAACCAGGATCAAAAATGAATGCAGTTATACTAGTGTCTGCTGCTTGAAGGTATGATGCATTGTTCGGATTACAATCGAATGTTACTAACTGTGTTGGATTATCTGCGTCTACCTGATCTAAGTGCTCATTAATTATTCTGTCATAGGCTGCATAATCTGGAAAGATTTGTTCTAGAGGAACACCTGCTTTCATCCATTCATAAAATGCCACTATTCCTTGGAG
Source organism: Candidatus Dojkabacteria bacterium (assembly GCA_020429485.1). Classification (GTDB taxonomy): domain Bacteria; phylum Patescibacteriota; class Dojkabacteria; order B142; family OLB20; genus JAGQLK01. The sequence continues at coordinate 576 of JAGQLK010000116.1, forward strand.
AGGATAATAGTCCAAATGTTCCTGTTGGAATTCAGGAGTGAGAGTAACACTATGTAACTCTCTGAGCGTTCTCGCATAAGCCACTGTCGCATCTAGCTGCATTCCTGCTTCTTGCATTGATGCATGTGTGAACCCAGGAATGTACTCCATTTCTATTAAACCTGCTGCTCTTTCATTTGCTAAAGTTAGTCTCTGCATTGGATCAGGTGCATGGCCTGTTCTCCAGTCTGCTACTCTCGAATAGGAATATAATTGAGGTACATTAGTAAATCTTGATCCTGTAGCCAAAAATAGGTGTTCATACTCTGGATTTGATAAAAACGGAGTCATTTTTGATACAAAAGGTGCTCCATCGTGGCAATCTACAATTTGAACAGAACTTACTCGGCCACCATTCAAAGGTGAGAAATCTGCACCTTGGTATTGAGTGTCTAAAAGTCTAGTATGAGAATCCATTAAATCTTGTTTATAGGCTAGCTCTATGCCTTTCTTATTATTGCTTTCTGACATGATTATGCTAAGTGATTAGTATCTAAGGTTGGAATATAGTGTTCCTGCCATAAACGCAATAGGTGCATATTTAGGCTTTGAGGCAATTTTACTTGTTGTTCAGTGTCATTACCGCATGCAAAAGGGCATATATGCCCTTTTGTAGCTTCAGACATGTGAATAGGATTAACATCTATCTGGAAATTATCAGCGTCACCATTTCGTACAACAAATGCATCTGGATCAAGCATTCTATCTTTAAGCAGTATTCCTTTAGTGGGGTGTACAAGTCGTTTGGCGGCATCAATTGGGAGTCTATAGAGCATATGGAAATGATCTAGGTGCCCCCCTGTTGATTCTAATAGCTGTGTTGGGGTCAATACTGTACCTACTTCTTGTGCTTTTGCTCTAATAACTTCGGGTATTGGTACAAATACTCTTGCAGGTGTTCCTACTACTCTTGCCATATAGGTCGCAACCGGGCTAATAGCAGTGAATTGGCTGTGTATAAAAGGCATTTGTTCATCTGTACTACCATCAAGTAATATTTGTAAAAGGCTACTGCCATACCCTCCTCGTTCATGCTCTTCTTCTAGTATCGAGATTGCATCTCCTGATGGAGGATTATATGTATAAATCTGGAAGAGCGAAGCGATCATTGCAGTTTCGAATGATCTTGCAATTCCCATTATCGCTGCATGCGGTGTATCAAAGCCACCCTGTGTTGCTCTAGTGAAATTTGGGGAAGTGCTATCAAGTTCTACTAAACCAGTTGGAGATTGATCAACAATTGCATTATGTGCACGCCAAACATCTTCTACGTGTTCAACTAGAAAGGAGTTAACCACTCTTACTTGCTCAGGTAATTGTCTATAACTAACTGCTTGCTCACTCATCTGTTCTATATAAACGATGTATATTATAGTGCGCCATGGCGCACTATGTCAAATGGGGCTGCAAAAGCGACGATTACTAGTAAAATCGGGTTTTATTTATGTTTCTGAATGAATAATTTTGTAGCAGTTGCGCTAAAAAAAGGAAGTAGGAGAAAGTTGATTATTGGCAACCCAAGAAATAGTGTAGCCAATAGTCCAAATGGAAGATAATATGCTTTGTTATTATTAAATTCTTTTAGCTTATCCCTGACGCGGTAGCCTAGTCTTGATGATGCGCTGTCTGTTAGATCAAGTGTATACATATAACTATTGAAATAATAGTTGATAATTAAATACAGTGCGTGACCTATTATTGGGATAAAGTTAATAATAAATGTTACTAGTAGGACAAATATTGTCATCAAGAATTTGATGCTTTCAAATTTAATAGCTCTGATTAATTCAAATTGGATTAGTTTAGTAATACTTAATTTAACTGCATTGTGAATATTGTATTCATCTAAAATCTTTTCATTCAAAAAGCCTGAAAATGGTGATGAGATTATCATAGCTAAAGATACACTTAACCAAATCACTATAGCTAAAGAAATAATGTAATTGATGCTGTTCAAGATAAATTCAAAGGTCGTGCCTGTATCAAGATTGAAAATGTTATTGAGTTGGTTGCTAATAGCATTTGTTAAAAGCAAGAATAACAAGATTGAGACAATTATATTCGTGATAACAGGAAGTATTAGAAAAGGCCAGTATTTAGGTTTGCTTAGTAGAAACTTGAATGAGCTAAAAAATGTTAACAGAGAAGATTTGATATCTTGTAGAGAATCAATTATTAATGCTTTCATTATTCCTCTTCAATGAGCTCTTTGAGAATTTTATCTCTTAGAAACTCAGACATTGATTTATTTTCTTTATCTGCACCCTTCTCAAGGTAATCAATAATTTTTTCATTCGCAACGAAGTTAAACTTTCTAAGTTCTTCTCGTTGTAAACTATCTATGAACTCTTTAATTATCGACTCGAGGTTGTTTGTATTGTACTTTTTATAGGTGAGGAGTGAGCTAGTTGAGCCTGAAACTACTTCTGAAATATCATCGTCATTTATACTATCAGGATAGAGGCACAGTATTTTTTTGTGATTGGCTATTGCTTGGCCAATAAAATAACCTACACCTAAAGAAGGAGTTGAGAGCTCTACAATTGCAAAGTCTGATTCTGCAAGTAAATTAATGTTATCAACCAGAATATCTTTAGAGCTGGTATGCATATCTGTGTCTTCAAGTTTTTCGATTAACCATGAACGCTGTATTTCTACTTGGTTCTCATCGAGAATAGAAATTATTTTTTGATATACATCTTTTATTTTTTCTAAGTTTCTTGTGGAGCCAGTAAAAAAAGCATTCATTTATTCTTGCTCAGAATTCTCGGTAGTTTGCTCAACTGTTTGTTCCTCTGTTGTTTCATCAGAAGACTCTTCTTCTGTGCTTGTATCTGACTCTTCTGTTGCTTGGTCATCAGAAAAATCTGGATTTGTTAAGTCTGCTTGATTAAGGAATAGCAAGTCATGCATTTCATCAAACTTACCCTGCTCTCTTGCTGCTTCTGATGCAATTGCTGCTGCTCGAGCAAATGGATGAATTGATTCAAGAGGGAAGTGTCTATATACAACCTCTGCTCTACCTTCGTAATCAATTTTGATTTGTTCAAGAATTGGAAATGCACTACCACATGCTGGACACTGGAAATCTGCAAATTCTTCGACTAAAACTAACTCCTCAGGTGCTTTTACGAGTTCTTCTTCTAATTTATTTCTTAATTCGCTATCAATATCAAACTGGAAATTCATATATTCCCCATTTACAAAGATTGAAGGAGTTGCACTTACTCCTCTAAGATCTGCTTCTTCAACATCAGCGTCCACTCTTGCAATTACATCTTCATTTTCTAGGTCAGCTTGAAATTGATCTAGATCTAAGCCTAATTCTTCAGCATATTCTAATTCCCATGGTCTGCTTGTATCATCTAAAAGAACTGCAAATCCAACTATGGCTAGTACACCTAGCACAATAGATCCAATTAAGATACCTGTTGTTGAGGTAAGTTTTTCCATCATGATTATTTTTATAATAATTTAACTTTCAGCAATGTATAATTATACATTATAAGAAATTCTTTTTGATATAATAACATAAGATTATTGT
>JAGQLK010000117.1 GCA_020429485.1 Candidatus Dojkabacteria bacterium
TACGGAATTAATAATGGAGTTGATGGAGATATTACAATCGAAGGTAATTTTTTTAATCAGAATAGCTTCGGTATAGTTCAGACTGTCGGTAATGCAGTTACCAGACAGGATGTCTCAAATGATATTCATCCTGGCTTTACCAGAGTAGGTGGTACAAATGCCCTAACAGGGTCATTATGTAATGGAATAGAAGAAAATTGCTTCGACAAAAATATTGTTGCAGGATTTTACTCTATTGATACAACGATCAATAATAAATCAACAATACTTTCAGAAAATGACTTTAGTTATGGTAATGGTAGTGATAATAATCAGAGTGTATTGGAAGTATGGAAAGGCACATTTGAGATTTTTAGTAATGAACATAGGAGAACTGATCTTACACCTGCATCAATTGATATCGATTTCATCCCGCAAATTACTACTGATTATTACACTGCATTTTTCCCCAGCTATGAAGTTATTGGCTATGTAAACAATACCCCTCAATGTCTTGAGCTATCTGCAAGCTGTCCTGATGATCTCAGCACAGCAAATAATAACGAAAATACATCAATAGTCGGCTTGTATCTTGATGTAGCTGGTACACCATATAATCTTGGTACACTGGGAGCCCCATATTACAGTTACTACTGGCCACATATGCCAACTGGTACTTATCAGATCGATACACCTCACTTTGCATCACAAGAATTTAGTTTCGATGGTGATGCAACAACAGATCCAATAGATGGATATCCATCACGTGATCTTGGTGGAGTGTTCTACAGTGATAGAGGTGAGCCATGGACAGATTTATCAGGATTAGATTCTAAGTCACTAGAACGATTCCAAATCATGGAGGTCGAACTTGTAGATGGTAATCCTGTTAAGCAGCAGGATAACTCTTTCATTATCACGGTAGATGTTGCAACTGATAATCAGGATAACGTCTCAAACTCAGGCTACGATGATGGCAGTGGCGTGTATAGTGGTGGTGGAAATGAAGGTCCTGATGGATTAGCTAATGGTGAAACTACATTACGAGAAGCAATTCTCGTAGCCAATAGTCACCCTGGATTAGATAAAATAGAATTTGCGAGTGGAGTCACTACTATTGCCTTAACATCTCCCCTACCAGAAATAACAGATCCTATCTTTATTGATGGTAAGAAGACTGTGATTATAGATGGTACAAGTGCAGGATCTACAAACGGTTTTACTATCAATTCTAGTGGTAGCACTATTCAAAATCTAACCATAAAAAACTTCTCGGGAAACGGAATAAGCATTTTATCAGGCACAAATAATAAAATATCAAGAAACTCTATCTATCAAAATAATCAACTTGGTATTGATCTAAATAATGATGGAGTTACAGCAAATGATGTCCTAGATAATGATACAGGGGCAAACAATCTACAAAATTATCCAGTTATAGCAGCTGCAGGTAAAGGAAGCATCCAGTTAGTTGGTTCAATTAATTCACAACCGAATACTAATTATGTTATTGAATTTTTCTATAATCAGAATAAGGATACTTCTGGCTATGGTGAAGGAGAGATCTTTGTTGGAGACCTAGCTGTAGCAACAGATGCAAATGGTAATGCCTCATTCCAGACTACTTATGATTATCCAGCAGAAGTAGGGAAATATATGACGGCAACACTTACAGACCCAAGTGGAAATACATCCGAATTCAGTCAAGCAGTTCAAATAAGCCTTGCTCCAGATGCAGTAGATGATAATGTAAGCACACCAGGCCAGGTGATAATAGATGTCTTAAGTAATGATTCTGATTTAGATGGTAGTTTAGATTTGAATACCTTGAAAATCATTGTAGATCCACAGCATGGAACAGTTATCATTAATTATGAAAATGGTACTATTACCTACATACCTGACCCAGGTTACTTTGGTATAGATTCATTTACTTATATAATCTGTGATAATACCGGCTTATGCGATACTGCCGTAGTAAATATTAATGTGATACAAGATCTAAACCCTAAAGACACTCCTATTATTACAGCTACACCTTCCCTAGCTAACACTGTTGCCCCTACAGTGGGTATTGAACTAATTGATTTGCCAAAAACAGGATCAGGAGCTAGTACTAACAACCTTTTTAATACATATCTGGCTTTGATACCTCTAATGGGTGCTATACTGACGGCAGTATTGGTTTATCCACGAGCAATATTATACGCATTGTTATGGTTAAAACGTCCCCACAACCCAGTCTGGGGCCAAACATTAAATGACGATAAAGCAATTAAATTTGTAAAGATTCAGCTAAAAAGATATGGTGAGCTTTATGCAGAGACAATATCTAACTCAAATGGTGAATATGGTTTTCAGGTACCTGCAGGTGATTATGTCTTGAAAACTACTCATCCAGCATTTGTGACATTCAACAAAAATATTAGGGTTAAAAATAGTAAAGAATATAATTTAAATATTGAAATTCACAAAAAGAATTTTTCAAAAGAAACTTCTTTTAGAAATATTTACTTCAGAACTAGAGAAATCATTCTTAGATCACTACACAATATAAATGCCACACTATTCATGATTGGGCTTATATGGAGTATATTTGCGACTTACAGATATCCTATACTATTCAATGTTCTAATTATGCTCATTTATTTAGTATTGATTATTTGGAATACACTTTCGAGCGATCTATATTTCAAAGCATTTCATAAAAATAATAGCTGATCTATTCTATCCTGTGCTCTTTGTATTTTTGCGATAGTGTAATAGTTAGTGTAACTACAAATATCACTAGCAAAAACCATGATGAAATTATCCTAATATCTACAACACTCCATGCGTCTGACTGATGTGGATATTGCCAAGCTTTGAGCAGTGTTGATATATTTTCTGCCATCCAAATGAAAAAAGAAATCAGTAAAAAAGATAGTGACGCACTAATGTTTCTAACCTTTTCACTTACTTGAAAGTTAAAAGAAGTTTTTTTAAATAAAAATATTATTGCTACAATAATTACCCACCTAAAATCATAAATATAATGATTGGTAAAAAAGTTTAGATAGATAATACTTGAAACAACTAGTACATACTTAGTCTGAGGCCAATTAAGAAGTTGTAGCTTGAGATTCTTCCAAGCATGGATTACATATGTAGCTACTGCAGCATACATGAAGCCGCTATAAACTGGCACCTGAAAAATTTTGAAAATTGCATCTTCAGGATAGCTCCATACTCCTTGATTAACTTTGAATATTTCGAAAAAGAGTCCGAAGAAATGAAAAGAGAAAATTACTAGCAACTCCTGTTTGGTTTCTTGTTTTAGTAAGATAAATATAGTTTGAATTATCACCAAGCATAATAAAATAAAGTCGTACCTATGCAAGAAATTTGGTACCCAGAAGTTCGAAATAAATAGCACAGAAAAGATACTTACTGGAAATATACAACTCTTTGCCTGTTTGATTGTAAATAATGCTAACTCTTTTATCATATTTGTAAACTACAGAATATGTTAAACGCTTACAAGTAGCAATCTTCACAAATAAGTTAATTGTTTTCTGCTCTTTTGGAATATATAATTCAAGTACATTAGATTTAGTAGAATGAATGATTTACAAGATTCTTCAGAGTTATTTGAAGATCCGTATAATCCAACAGAAAATGAGATTCGAACTTGGGCATACGGAGAATACTATGCTCCAGTTCAAGATTTTGAATTATTCATTGTGGATTACCCTTTACTTGTTCTACAACTAGCAGGAGACTCTAGATCTAAAGCGAAGGAATTTTGCTTAAGAAGCTTATATGTATGGGTAGGCGATATAGTCAGAGGTGACCAGATTGTTGAATTCGAAAAAGTAATGAAACAAGTACTTGATCTTGCAGGCTCTAGTAAAAGTATTGAATTGCAAAAATTTGCTGAAAGAGCATCAGAATTAATTGCTAATCCTGATATTTATACATATGAAAAATGGGGTTTAGATACAGACTATGTTTAAAAATAATATACTAACCAGGTTAAGTAGCAGATTATTAAATCTTCAAATATTCTCAGGTATTAGAGAGGCATTTCTTGATGACAGAAAGTCACTTATGCTTATTGAAATAGTGGTACCTATTATTTTCTCTCTAATTATTG
>JAGQLK010000118.1 GCA_020429485.1 Candidatus Dojkabacteria bacterium
GCAAGCGCTATAGCTCCCGCAAACACTAGTTGTGTATTTGACGACTTTTTGATCTTCTTATTCTTTACTTGCTCTAGAAGTCCAGTAAGTCTTTCAAGTTCTCCTGCAATAACTTTTTTAGCTGCGCTTAATTCTCCTACTTCTTGATCAATTGCATTCACATCAACTGATTGGAATCTTTCGTATTTTGCGAGATTAGCCTTGATAGCGTCCCTCTTCTGCGCTGCTTCTGATACAGAATTTATTTTTTCTTCTGTTTGCAATATCTGCTTATTTATTACTTCCAACTGCTTTAACGCTTCTTTTCTTTTTCTATAATTTTCTATCAATGTTTCTGTCACTTTTATGCTCTCATCTATATCAACCAATTCTGTATCGTATTGCTTCTTACTTACTGACTCTGTATTTATCTTTTCCCATTTAACACTTTTATCAGCTAGCTCCGCTTTAAGTTCCTTGAGTTTATCTGTAACCTGCTTGATCGGACCTGGATGTTTTGCCGGGTTATTGACACCAACATTAAGCTTTTTTAATTCTTTGCTCAATTCGGACATAACATTATGGACATTTACTTTTACTGAATTAGATGAAGCTGCTTTCTGAACAGAAGCTATAAAATCATTTGAATTATCAATGCTAGCTATATCTGACTGCTTAACGAAAGCTGTGGATTCATAAATTTCTTTTGTAGGTATACCTGTAAGTTCTTTGATAGCTTCAGAGACTTCTTTAAATGATGTCAGCTTAAGACCAGTATCTAAGTTTTCAAATATTATTGACTTAGCTTGAAAGTCTTTCTTCAGTCTAAATTTAGCATCATTGTTGTGGAACTCTAACTCGAGTTTTAGATCATTTGCCTTGTTCCACGGACTAATCTGATCGTAAAACGTTTTAGATTTAGTTGTTGGATCTGCATAAATCGCTTCTATTAATGCCCTAGTGAGAGTAGATTTGCCTGTTTCGTTTGGACCTACAACAATGTTAATACCTCGACTAAATTCTACTTCAAGGTCTGAAAACTTTTTAAAATTGTTAATTTTGAGTTTATCAATTATCATCGCCTGCTCCTTTCAAATACTTAACACCGAGTTGCAATGCTGTGTCGATTTCTTTTTCCAGCTGGGGATTCTCAGCTTTCTTCTTTTGCAGAATTCTTATGTATTTTCCTATTACTAACTCCTCAGGATACTTATCTAACTCTTCCTGAGAGAGGCCTAACTCTGTATTGTCTTTGACTCTAACATAATAGAATAAATTATTTATCTGCTCAGACAGCCTATCTGTATCAATTCTTTGTTCGAGCTCTTTAATTCCTTTTATATTAAGCAATAATATAGAATTATCATCTTTATATTTTTCTATATCATCGACCAGTTTAGCTTGGCTCGAATACTTATTTAAGTCTACTTCCAGCTCCTTAATATTCCTACTACCTATATCTATTGCCTCCACTTTTGTAGTTTCGTCAATAGTAACCAAGAGGCAATGACCCGCTCCTTTTTGACTAACTGAAATTACTTCAGGAGACCCTGAATACCATGCTGTGGTTTTACCCGAATCGACTTTCAAGCTACTGTGCCAGTCACCCAAAGCAAGGTAATCAAAATCTAATCCCTGAATATCTTTTTGAAAAATCGGATAATTATCTGGTTCTGCAATAATGTCTACACTCCCATGAACAACTGCTACATTATATTTACTGCTGTCGTTTTTCTTTAAACCTGTAAGCTGAGATTGTTTACTCTTCTGTTCGTATAAACCCTTAGCATGAATAGTTAGCTCTAACTCTGGTATAACCCACTGCTCAAATTCCTTTGAGGAAAAAAGCTTAAACTTCGGATTAGTGATATTAAATGAATCACTTAGATAAACTGAACCAGCTGCCAACCTATCATGGTTTCCAGGAACAATAACTACATATATATCATTTGCGAGTAATTTATTAAGTTCATTGATAACTAGATCAATATATCTCTTATCTGGAAATGGATTATCAAAAAGATCACCAGCAACAACAAACACATCAGCATTAGAATCAATCGCTTTTGTAATAACTTTTTGAAAAGTTTTTTCAATTGTAACCCTATGCTCATTAGCCTTATCACCAAGATATTTCAATCTTGCACCAAGATGAACGTCAGCTGTATGAATTAATTTTAGAGACATAAATATTTACTTCAAACATATATATATTACACTAATTATATTAACTTTTTGCTAATAAATTTAAATCTCGGAACTACTGGCATATATATCAGGATAGGTGATATAATCAAGCCACTTATATATCTCTGTTATGTCCTTAACTACAGGTCAGAAAATAAAGTACTTCAGAAAAAGAGCTCAGATGAGCCAGTTTGACCTTGAGTTGGAGATAAATGCATCTCCTGGGAGTATAAGCAGAATAGAAAATTCAAATACTGAACCAACCAAAGAAACTCTATACAAAATTTCGGACGTGCTTGAGCTAAATAAGTACGAGCGAGATTATCTATATGGCTCACTTGCAACAGCGGCAACAGATGAAGAAGTGAAAGTAGCTCAAGGATTGATTGAGGAATACTTTAGTAGAAAAGGTGTACTGGCATATATGCTTGATGATAGATATAGATTAATTAGTGTTTCAAAAGACTTTGCAAAGTTCTTTGGTTTCAATGATGAAACAATCAAACAAGTAATCATGCAACCTCTAATAAAGGTCATGTTACTTCCAGAATTTAATATATTGCAATCGTTCTCCCCTGATGAATTTGAAGACACCTTGAGACATAACTTTTCTAAATACTATTATGAATCTAGTTTTATGCAGGGTGAACAGCCTACAATTGAAACTATGGAAGCAATTGCTGGTAACCCAACAGCTACAAAAGTATGGGAAGAAATATTAGCTGATCCTCCTAAATATGTGAATACGATGGAGTCAAGGACGGTAGTATTTAAGATAGGTTTTACCAAGGTGAAGATGGTCTACTCTGTTGAATTTATGGCAAACAGCCAGAGATATCTGATTATAGAATACACTCCTGAAAATGCCGTTCTAAAATTTATACAGAAGATTATATAACCTCAAACTATAGGGTTGATATTTAAATACCATTATTATATAATCAATCATATTAAATATTAGCCAGAAACTATGGCACAAGAGCTTATTGAGCAAGATCCAGTATTAGATGTTAACGAAGCAAAAGCTATTATTAGAGATGGATTCTCTTTGTGGTATCAACTATGGTCAGATAGTAATCAGCTTACAGGCCTAATTCTCCACGAAAACGATAATATCAACGCGGATTCACATGTAGACTACATTACAGAAGCCTTCCTTAGACAGAAGTTAGCGATGGGTGGAGAACTAACTGCTAATAGCGTTCGAGCAATGTTGACACCTACTGTCTTTGCGGGGTGTGTCTCAACAGGCTTTGCAGCGTACAATGGTGTCTCAAGAAATCTTGCAAGTCTACCAATAGTTTCTGATTTAGATCATATTGCGCCACATAATATTCCAAGGCAAGCTAATAGCAGTTCAGATGTAGGGGAACATAAGGCACACTTAGCAGCTGGAAATATCCATGATCTTTTACCTCATACTCCAATCTTAGTAGATCATGATGGTATTTCAAATGACACAATAGATGCACAGTTAGGCTTAATGGTAAATTTCTCAGAACAGATGAGCCTTATACTTGAAAGACATGGTATTTCTGGGATTCAACCAATTATATTTGATTCAGTAGATGTAACAGGCAAAAGTGGATGGGAAGCAAAATTTGAATTACACAGAAGCGCATATGAACATAGGATACCAGTCGTTGGAGCATATGATATTGGTACTAGAAGCCAAGGATTTTACTTCCCATATCACATACCAAATGAACCATTACTTCATGGGAAAATAAATTCTAGAGATGTAGCAAATCTAAATGTACAGCAACTAAATATGCTATTACTTCCTAAATTAGTTGGGCCTATTCCTGATGTTCCAACAGATTATGCAAGGCAATATTTCGC
>JAGQLK010000119.1 GCA_020429485.1 Candidatus Dojkabacteria bacterium
TTAAAACCCCTACTCCTTGAACTGCCACCATAACTATTACTACCTTGATGTGATTTGTTGAATTTCCCCATTTATATTTATTAACTTGAATATTGAGATAAGTATACGCTCCCAGCCATATTTATGATAGTAGGAAATTTTTTTATATTTTTGTGCATAACAAAAATATTCGAGGCCTCAAAAGAGAATCATCTATCAGAATGTATATGGCTATTCCTGCAAGGTTTGGAAATTGGCTCTATTCGAAGTTATCGAAGTAAATATGCAGAAAGTAGGAATTAAACAAGGCCTCTCTACTTTTCTTTATTTGGAAAAAGTATTGATAATGTTCTCATTGAGTAATCATTCAATAAAGGGTATCTACTCTTACTTAAGCTTGAAGCTAATTCAATCATAGTTCCTCTAATAGTAAAATTATCAGCCAATAATGAAAACGCAAGGTGTTGAGGCACTTCACCTTGATTGTAAAATAGTGTGTGAGTATAGGTGTAATCCAAAGGACCGTGTGGCATTGGTAAAGGTATATCTTGAGTAGCATCTAAATCATTTTGATGGTCAACTAGCATGGCTTGTTCAAGAGGTTGTCTAAGTGAGGATAAAGCATCACCAGTTCGTTGCTGTAGTAGTGCTAAAAATGGTCCAGACATGTGTAATACCCTTTGCCCTGTTCTAGATTCCTTTTCAAGTGATTTTACATACCCATGCAGATCTCCCGCGCTCCCAATCCAAGTTAATGCTGACATCAAAGGATTTACTAATTGCAAAGCAACCCTCTGCCTATACCCAAGTGCAGGAGGAGGAACTAATAACTCGGTTGGAATTTTTAATATAACATCATTTGACCTTCTCATGGCCGATTATAACAAGGATTGAACTGATAAACCTCCTAAGTTTTCTGACACTTTATGACATTCTAGAATGGCTATTCTTGTTTGCTATAAAGATGATATAATCCCGCATGTTTTACGAAATACAAGGACCAGACAGATTAATACCAATGCCTGTTAAGACAGAGTTCGCTGAACTTGGGGGAACCCCTTGCTATTTATTTGACCCCCATAATGAGGCATTCAAATACTGGTTTGAAAGATTCTATGGAAGCAATGCATTAGTTGTTCATGTTGATGGCCATTCCGATATGGCTGATACTGTATCCGCACAACTATCTCCTGACCAAAACATAGATATTTATACCGAGTATCTACAAATAGATAACTTTGTGTGTGCTGCTGCACATCATCAAGTAGTTTCCAAAATGTATCATCTTATGTACTCGTATCTTGGAGATGGGCTTAGAATAACCAAATATGATCATCTAGAAACACAAGTAATAGACGATACTGTGCTTTGGCAATATGACCAGTACAATCCACCAAGAGCAACTGAGACTGAGTTAATAGAAGATGTGAACACAACTCAATTGCCAATTATCTGGGATTTTGATCTAGATGCCTTTCTGTGTATTGATGAAATACTCGATGCAGAAGAAAATTATATAGCTATAGCAAGAGCCAGAATAGATGATATGATGGATTTCTTATCCAGATTAAAAAGACCTGACTTAGTAACAATTGCTCAATCTACTTATCCCGATGAATGGACACCTCGCGATTATGTGGATGAAATTAAGGACTACTTTACTTATAGACTTGCTGAGCTACTACAGTAATGCTACCCCAGCATTTCCCAAGGAGTAGTTAAGATCTCATCTGTTATATCTTCACCGAACTGTCTTAAATATCCGCATGTTACATCGGAGCCATCTTCAAGATCATTAGAACCATTTGACATATTTAATGGCAGGTCCTCATCTGTAAAATAATCGGGAATAACATATGCATGGCCCGAACTGATTTTTTCATTCTTATTCCACCAATCGTATAGGAATAGTATTTTAGCCGCAATTTGCTCAGCTGCTAATGACTCAACGATAATTCTTGCATGTCCTGTACAAGCGAAATCATTATCTGGCGATTCGTATCTATATGCTGCTCGGATATAATCAGGTTCTGGTGCTTCACTCATTGTTCAAAATTTTATGGGGTAATTCTAGCACATGGCAGATGTGTATCAAACTAAACATTGATATGACCAGAACTAATACAGTTAATTCGATAACCTTCCCATAGAACTCAGATCCTTATCATCAAAGGCAGGATAATCAGAAGGATACTTATCTGCTCTAAATACGAATTTCACATATTCCTCTCGTTCTTCACTATAGCTATCAATTGGATTAGCATACTTCCAAACGATGTTCTTATCTGAATCGACTTCAAAAAATATCCCATCTGCGCCATTAGTTATAAGAGTATTACCGTTTCTCAACCTTTGCGTTCCAGAAATAAAATATGAGTAGAATCTATCATCTTCTTCCTCACCATATTGCCAAATGATCTCAGCATCGGCGAATTTATTTCCCTCTATTTCATATACCCCCTCTTCGTTCACAGGCAAGCTTATTTCTAATGCTCTTGAATATTGACGACTATTATTTTGACCATTGTCAAAAATAGTAACGTGACCTGCTCCAGGTAATCCCTCAGCAATCCATTCAGCATCATGCTGTTTGAATAGTTGTCGATCTGCTTCTTCACCGTTATTATATGCTTCAAGATTGCCCCACCTGTATAATAAATCACCACCAAATCCGTACTGCCCTCCATCACTACTCATTGCTTCCTCGGTAGTAGTGGAATGATCAATAACCCAGATTTCGTTAAATTCTCTAACGCTTATTAATATCTGATCAAATTCCTCATTGTAATCGACAGAATTTGCATGATTCCAGTCTATATCTCTAGAGTATTTATAATAATTTATATTTACCTTTCTTGGATTTTCTTCAATCACACCATAATTTGGCTTTTCAGAATCTGCATCTTGAACTATATGGTCCCAAGTATCCCACTTCCAAACTATTTCATTTGTTTCCGGATTTACCTCTATTATTGTCTCAGTTATAATCGCCCCTTCTTTTACATATTCCTCACTCATACCTTTTGATAAAGCTTCTTCATTACTTTTCTCATCCCAAGCTAGAATAAGGATATTACCATTGGGCAATAACTCAATATCATGATGTTGAATATGTTGGTCAGAATTATAATCGAACTCCCATAAGAGCTCTCCATCCCAAGAAATTAGTTCCACTCTCCCACCAGCACCCCGTGTGAATTTATCTTGATCTACTAACGCAGTCCTCAAAAGATTACCATTTTCAAGTAGGTACAAGGAGTTTCCAGGAGGGTAGTCGCTTTCCCATTTATGTACTAGTTTGCCTTCATTGTTAATCAAGTATGTGTTTGTATTATAAAGAGGAGAAAATAGTGTATAGCCATCAGCTACATTCTCTTTGTCTAAAAATAACACTGGATTTTCTTTTTCGTATTTATATACTAAATATCCTGAGGTTGTGGCTAGTAATAGTAAAATTAGTAATAACAAGAAGGTCTTTAATCTTTTGGGCATAACGAGGTCTGTAATATCCCTTACCTTAACATAAAATTTTGTCTACTTGTAGCTAGTCATAAAAAACGACAACGCCTGGTGCTTTTCTTAAGAAAAATTGAGTGAATAATATCAACTCGCATATTTCAGCACCAGGCGTGAGTTCGTTCTTCGAGCTTATCGCTCTAGGAGATTAGTACGTAATGAAAAGATGGCCCACATAAAGCATGGCAATGCACACCCACCAGATAATAATCAGGACAAGGTACATAACAACGTCGCGCCAGCCATAGATGTGGAAATCATAACCTTTGCGGGTCAACACAAGCACAACCGGTAAGGTGCACAAAGTAACCCCAAGCAAAGCGACATAGAACCCAAAGGCCATGATCAACTGTTCCCACCAGCGGAAGACCCAGAAGTACTCGATGGTGAGATTGGCCCAAATCATGTAGATGATCACAGGAACAGCGTTCCAGATAGACCATTTCAAAACGAATGTGCTGTAACCTTCCACTTTGTCAAAACGACATCTAGAT
>JAGQLK010000011.1 GCA_020429485.1 Candidatus Dojkabacteria bacterium
ATCAACAAGAAAGAAATGAAGTAGATATTGAGAAATTAATGGCGGATATACAGATAAGAGAACAACAACAACACTACCCTATTACATTACCAGAGGCTAGTAATGCAGATGTGATCATAGTAGCTGATTACAATTCCGCACATCAATACGAATTTACCCTTTATTCATAATTTATTTATTAATAAATACAGATGAAGCAATTTACAAATGAAGTCCTAGAGTCTTTGTTCCATGCATATGATATTAGAGGCCAAGAACAAGATGGCTTGGGAGAAGAATTCTATGAGCAATTAGGGATGGCTTTCGTGACATTTCTAGATGCACAGAAAATTATTCTAGGCTATGATATTAGGCCAGAAAGCCAGATCTATCATCAAGCATTTATCAAAGGTGCTACATCTCTTGGTTGTGATGTTTTAAATATCGGAGAGATTGCGACCGAAATGATGTATTACGCATCAGGAAAATATGAAGAATATGATGGTGCTGCTACTGTTACAGCATCACATAATCCAGCTGGTTGGAATGGTTGTAAAATGGTCAGAAGTGGTGCAAAAGCGATTAGTAAAGACTCAGGTCTAGTTGATATAAAAGAGATAATGCTCAATCAAAGCTACAGAGAAAGTACTGGACAAGGTAGCGTTTCAGAACTAGATATTTATCCTGAATACAAAGCTAGAATATTAGAATATTTCGAAGGCGTTGAGCTCAAACCGCTGAAACTCATAGTAGATGCAGGAAATGGTATAGGCGGAAAACTCTGGGATTATATTTTTGACGATGTACCTTTTGAAGTTGAAAAAATGTATTTTGAACCTGATGGTTCATTTCCAAATCATGTGCCAGATCCTCTCAAGGAGGAAAATGTGGCAGAAATTAGAGAAAAATGTTTAAACCAGGATATAGATCTAGGTATAGCTATTGACGGTGATGGTGATCGTGTATTCTTTATAGATGATGAAGGAAGAAATCCTTCAGGAGTTTACACAGGCTCAATTATCGCACGCTATCTACTCAAAACGAATCCAGGCAGAATAATAATCCATGATCCAAGAGTTACATGGCCAGTTGAGAAGGAAGTAATCAAAGCTGGTGGTAAACCATTTGCTATTAAAGCTGGTCATTCATTTTTTAAAGAATCGATGTATAAAGAGAAAGGATTATTTGGAATCGAGATGAGTTCTCACTTCTATTACAGCGATATGTATAACGCTGACATTGGTATGTCAACAATAGCAATAGTTCTAAAAATGATCCTGGAAGGTATAGACTTTAAGAAAGAGCTAGATTATTTCTACGAAAACTATCCAATGTCAGGAGAAGTAAATTATCAAGTAGAAAGCGTACCTGCAACCTTAGAAAAAGTAGAAAAAGAATTTAATGATGCAAAAATAAGTCATATTGATGGATTATCTGTTGAATATGAAGATTGGAGATTTAATTTAAGAGGATCAAATACACAACCTCTGATTAGATTGAATCTAGAAGCAAAAGATAAATCTACAATCATTGAAAAATTTAAACTGATTGAAGAGTTAATTGGTGGTACCAGAGATAATGTTCCGCCAATGCCTGAGCTAAGGTAAAAGTGACATTGTTCTCAAAATAATGTTTAATAAAAGTATAATTTGTTAAATATTTATTTATGGAAAATACTGATGCCCCAGCAGTAAAACCTGTTGAAAATATGGTCGCGCAATCAGCTACAGCTGCTACAAAAGTTACCAAACCCAATAAGATGATGATATTTCTTGTTGCTTTAACTTTCGTAGGATTTATGTGTGGTGGATTACTAGGACTGTTATTAGGAATGAATTTAGATGGCGATGATTCAGCTGATGATACGGATATGATCACAGAAACTGTAGTACCTACAGAAGCGTTAGATGATAGTGAACCTCCAACTCCAAGTGAATCACCAAGTTCTGGTGATGGAACAGGAGCTCCTTCTTGTCTTGATAGATCATATACCAAACCGTTTGGAGGATTTTATGAGATGACATTTAGTGTTGTTTGTAATCAGAACGTATATATTTCTTCGAATTTTGAAACAGGAATGACAGCATACGTTAATTCTAGTTACGTAAACTTTATCTATGCTACTGATGCTTCACCTGGTTATATTGCAATAAATGTTGGTGAACCAGGAACAGATTTCCATGACAGCATTAAGTCTGGTTACGATAGTACAACTGGTACCGAGTTTACAAACTCTGTTGGAACAACAATGTTTAGAGAGACTAGTTCAGGTCCCCTCGGTGACTATACTACAATCTACGGCACAGTTAATTTAGGCGGAACAGACTATTATTTTCAAGTATCTTATGATGGATTAACAAGCACTCCAGAGATAGACAAAGTAGTAGATACACTTGAATTTAACTAAAGTAAATTAAATCTTAAGATATAAGATGCTACAATTACTGTAGCATCTTTCTTTTAAATGAAGTTTGACGAATACTATTCACAATTAAATCCGGAACAGAAAAAAGCTGTAGATACTATCGAAGGACCTGTATTAGTTATAGCTGGGCCTGGAACTGGTAAAACTCAGACTATTGCCTTAAGAATTGGAAAAATTCTGCTTGATACCCAAGTCGATCCACAGAATATCTTATGCTTAACATTTACTGATACTGCTGTTTCAGCAATGAGAAATAGATTGCTCGAATTGATTGGTAAAGAAGCTTATGCAGTTAGGATTTATACATTTCATTCATTTTGTAATGAAGTAATACAATCAAATTTAGAGCGATTTGGTCAGCTAGGTGCAAATGCAGAGTCAATCACAGATGTAGAAAAGCTAGATATATTAAGTGGAATTATTAATGAGTTAGAGTTTGATAGCCCACTTAAACCTTTTGGTAATCCAGAGCTGTATATCAAAGAAATTAGTGGATTAATATCTGAACTAAAAAGAGAAAGCGTACCTGTAAAGCATTTAAGAAAATTGACAACTACAGATAGTAAATATTTTCTTGGGATCTCAGACAAAGTTTCAGAGTTAAAAGCCATTAACTATCGAAAGCTAACAAATGAGCTATTTGCTGAGTTTGTTAACTATCTTGCTGATTATGATTCAGATCATGGCTTCACAAAGTATATTACCCAATTATTCAAAAATCATTTAGCTGCGGACTTTGACGACGAAAAGTTAGAAAGCAAGGCGAGAACGAGTTTGAGAAAGACTATTATCGAACTTTATAAAAAGTATTCTGATCCCGTTAATGGAAGCAGGTTGGAAGAATTAGCAAATATCTATGAATCTTATCAAAACGAATTAGTTTCGAGAAAGGTTTACGATTATGAAGATATGATTAGATATGTTGTAGAAGCATTTCAAGAAGATGACGAGCTACTAAAAATCTATCAAGAGAAATATCAATATATACTTGTAGATGAGTATCAAGATACAAATAATTCCCAAAACTCCACTCTCAAGCTGCTTGGCGGCTTTTTTGATTCGCCTAATATATTTGTTGTGGGTGATGATGATCAAGCTATTTACAGATTCCAAGGAGCAAGCTTAGAGAATATAGTATATTTCAATCAACTATATGAAAACGACTTAAATGTAGTGGTACTAAAGAATAACTACAGAAGTCATCAGCATATACTTGATGCCTCATTCTCATTAATAAATAATAATTCCAATTTGATTAAGGATCATATAGAGGGAGTTGATAAGCAACTTAAATCGAAGGCCAGTATAGAAGAAGGTAGTATAGAGTTACATTCTTTTACTACAGAATCTGAAGAAAATTTATTTATGGTAGAAGAAATTGCAAGTTTAATAAATTCAGGAGTGAAACCTGAAGAAATTGCAGTGCTATACCGGGAAAATAAAGATGTAAATGATATCGCAGACAGCTTGGAAAGAAAGGCTATCCCCTTCTCTTTGGTCCGAGGCCAGAATATTTTCAGAGATAATATTATTCAGCAATTTATAAAGCTGGTTAGGTTTATAGTTAATCCAGTTGAAGATTATGACTTATTCCATATTCTAAATTTTGAATTCTTAAATGTCTCAAGTTTAGATCTGGTTAAGTTGCTCAGATATTGTTACCAAAATAGATTGAATATTGGTGATGTGATTTATGATTCTGAGACTTTATCAACATTAGATTTAGATTCATTTGATAGTATTCAGCTTTTTGCGTCAAATATCAAGAATTGGCAAAAGCGATCACACAATGAAGATTTTGTGATCCTTTTCAATGACCTAATAAGAGAATGCGGTCTGTTAAACTATATTTTAGCTCATGAAAACAAGTACGAATTATTGTTAAAGTTGACTAGGCTTTACGATGAAATCAAGCATCTTGATCAAAGTAATGATGACTACTTAGCTAAAGACTTTATAGAGCATCTAGACCTAGTAGATGAATATGGCCTCGAGGTAAATATCAAGCCGATTAATAAAGATCCTAACTCGATTCAATTAATGACAGCACATAGTGCTAAAGGACTAGAATTTGAATACGTATTTATAGTAAGAGCTGTAGACAAAAAATGGGGTAATAGAGCTCCAAGAGGGAAGATTAAGTTGCCAATGGGAATTACTACTCTGCTTTCGAGCACAGAAAGTAACGAAGAAGAAAGAAGACTGTTCTATGTAGCGATGACAAGAGCTAAGAGTAAAATATATATGCTTTATTCTCAGAAGAATGCTAATGATAAAGAACAATCCCCTACTCAATTTATTGCAGAGACTGATAGCGTGTATGTTAAAAAGATAGAACATGATCAGGAAGAAGAAAAGCACATGGATGCAATGATGCTGGCATTTAATGCAAAGCCAGAGCTTGAAATGTCGACTCAGGGAGAAGCCTATCTCAAAGAAATACTCAAAGACTACAAACTAAGTGTTACACATATCTCATCATACAAACGATGTCCTAGGTGTTTCTTGTATAATACTTTACTAAAAGTTCCTAAACTCAAAAACAAAAATGCCGCTTATGGAACCGCTGTGCATAATGCTTTGAAGAGTCTATTAGTTACATATAATAAAACAGGTAAGTTACCAGAGTTGAACTTTCTGCTCAAAATTTATGAGGAAAACCTATTTAAGGAGCATCTGAGTGACAAGGATATGCAGGATGCTTTGCAAAATGGAAGATTAATACTTAGTAACTACTATGATTCAAAAGCAGACAAATTCCCTAAAAACAGCCTTTTAGAAACTAGCTTCAGTAGACATAATGTTTATGTTGATGATATTCAAATAATAGGTAATATTGATAGAATTGATATTCTTGAAGGAAAGAAAGTTAGAGTGCTTGATTACAAAACTGGAAATCCTGATTACAAATCAGCTGAGTTAAATCAAGAAAAACTTGGAGATTATTATTTGCAGCTTGTGTTTTACAAATTATTAATTGAGGAGTCTCCTCTGCTAAATTATCAGGTTGAATCAGCAGCAATAGAATTTGTAGAACAGAGCAAAAGAAAGAATGAATACATAACAAAAGAGTATGAAATTCCAGATTCTGATGTTGTTAAACTTAAAGAAGAAATAGTGGATGTGTATAATAAAATACAAAATCTAGAATTTGAAGAGTGTAATGAAACTGATTGTTATACCCCAGAATTGCATGATATACAATTTACAATCTGATATAATCAAACATGGCAAATAAATTACAGATAGTACAATTCGATGTTGAAGAAAACTACCACACAGTAGTTGATCTGATTTTGTTTATGATGGGTATAGATATTGTAGAACGCGCATCGAGTATTAACTCTGCTAAGAAAGTCTTCGAAAAAATTGAAGCGGGTAAAATAAAACCAAATGTTGCTATTGTTTCAGCTTTTCTCCAGAAAGATCATAAAGATGGAGAGCAAGTTGCTAAAAAGCTTAGAGAGCTTATTCCGGATATCAAAATCATTGCATACACTGTTCTTGATGATGTTGAATGGGGCGATTATCTAGCTATCAAAACTACTCAAGATCAAGAAAAAGGGTTGATTAAGATATTGGAAGAAATTTCTGGTAAAGAATATAGATTCGATAACAGTAAGTAGTCCCCTTCTACTTATTCATACTTTTCAGTTACATTAGTATTTCATCACCGAGTTTAACACCAAGTTTTTTATCTGCAGAGTGTCCCTGAACTACCAATTCAATAAATCTGCTATCCTCTATTCCAGAACTCCCAGTGATCAGTGCAACGCTATTATCTGGTACATCCTTAAGCCTTTCGTAAAATCTAATTTTGCCAAATCGGGTTGAAATTTCTTCATTAATGTCTGTCAAATCATTTTGCAGGAGCGAAGTTTTGCAGTTGCCAAAATTATCAATCCACCAAACAACATTAGGTATGTCCTTGATCTTTTGTACGTCTAGTGATGTAGAAGGGAGATCAATGTTTTGTTCAAGGTAATATGCAACTCTTGGTGAGAAATCAAAACTTCTAAATTGTGTTTTATCAATATGGTTCTTCAAACCAATATCAATAAGTCCTTTGTTATTAAGAAATTGTGTAACAGTAGGTATATCATACAAATTGATACTAGAGACTAAATTTAATTTCTTCACAAGAGATAGTGTATATCCATCAATAGTAGAAATTACCGTGATATTCTTATACTTGAAAGAAGCAAATGGAGTACCATTTTCCCAATGTTTCCCATTACCGTTTTGGTCAATACTAAAGTTCCAGTTACTACTACGCGGAGCTACATTAACTAGAATATATCCTTCCTCATCTCCAACAGCATCTAACATATCAATTAAATTTCCTGCTGCCTCAATATCATTATTGATACCTACAGTATTTACACAGGAATTAAATAGCGCAGAAACTCGTGTTGCCTGTCTTCCTAGAGCGTTTTGATCGTTACAGTCGTTGATAATAGTTATAAACATAATGATTTTATTTAAAATTTAAGCACAAAAAAACTCCCTTTCGGGAGGTTGTTAAAAAAATTCAATCAAAAATTAACAACTAACCTCCCATCGGAAGCCTGACATCATCCTTGCCATCATTAAATTTGTTGTTTGGTATTTGCTTGAATTCATGTAGGCATTATATTAATGCAAACTAGTTTAGTCAAACCCTTTTAAATATCAGCTACTGATAGTAAGAACTTTATACTTATATTATTGCAGCTATTCTTGTGTATCTAACCATGCTTTCATATTCTTTAAGGCTCTTGTCCTCATCGAATATTTATTCTTTTCTTCTAGAGTCATCTCACCAAAAGTTCTAGTTTCGTCTTCTGGAATAAAAATGAAATCAAATGCAAAGCCATTATTTCCTCTTGGCTCCGTTGAAATATAGCCTTTTACCTCACCAGTGAAAATATGAGGTTCACCATTGCTATCCATATATACTAGCGTAGTTAATGCTGTGGCACTTCTGTCTTTTTTATCTCTGAGCAGTTCGCAAAGTCCCTCTGGTTGAAGATTTTTTACAAAATCACTGATGTAAGTACCTGGTAGTTTACCTAATGCATGAAAAGTTAGTGCGACATCTTCAACAAAAAGTGGTTTCTGTAATTGGTTATAGTAATCGAGAGCTTTTTGTAGAGCTACTTTCTCTGGGTCTAATGATTGAATTTCTTCTATTTCTAATGGTGTGCCTTCTATTTCGATACCTAATGCATATCTTGCTTCTTTGATTTTGTCCTCATTGGTTGTAGCAAATATTAATTTCATAGTATATTAAGAATAATAATATATAACCTGTAACTCCTCTTCATTATGGCAAAATTTTCTAACGATGAGCAACTTGAAAGTCTAAAGAAAGACTTTAAGCAATTAAAGGATCCTGTAATAGGTAGACAGAGGATTTTAGAGTTGGTTAAGGAAGAGGAAGAAGATTTGGATGGGTATTTATCACCTTGGTACAAATTTAGTAAGAAAAGTAAGCATGTTTACCCTAGCCAGGGTCTGCTTGAAACACCATATGACTATTTAGATTACCATGGTACTCAGATGTTACCTCAGGAGGTATTATTCAAGACATTAAGACTGAGAAGATTTTTCTTGGAATTATTCAATCATCCGATTAGAATACACTCACTAAAAAAGGTAGATCAAGAAAAGTTTACTCCTCCTCCCAAAATCGAATGTCGAGCAATTGAAGATGCAATAGGATCTGGTTTGACATTAGCAATAGGAGACATGGGCGCAAGTGTCGTTGGAGATAAATATGAAAGGATCAGTAGATCAGAAAGATACACACAGGGGCCTTTTATAAAGTTAGGTAAATATGCCAGAGGTGTATTTGTCGGATCAGCATCTCCAGATGTATGGAATAGTGCTGCAGCCACAGCGACGATGGCAGCTTCTCATAGTTTATGTTCTATTCCTCGCAATGGTCTTCTTTACGATGTTAAGAGACAATCTGACTTTGCTGAAGAAGTATTTGATTGGTTAGCTCGGATGGAGAATCAAATTCTTCGAGGAAGATCTGATAGGCATGAGGTGGCTTCAATGTGGAAAAGAAATGTTAATGGAGCAATTGAAGCCAATCCTTCGAAAGCCTTGGAGCGTGCTAAGGCACTATATGATAAAGGAGTCAGATCATTTAGAGTATATTCGCCTGAGCCTGGCACAGGACCAATAGATACACTTTATGCCATGAGAGATGAATTCGGAGATGAGATAGAGCTTTTTGCTGGGCAAATTGTATCTGTTAATCAAGCTAAAGATGCGCAAAGAGCAGGTGCTGATGGACTTTACGTAGGGATTGGAGGAGGAGGTAGATGTATCACAGGTGTAAGAAGTGGTTCGGTGGTTGACTGGCCAGAGTTAGTTTGGAAATTTAGAGGCGAAATAAATATCCCAGTAATTGCGGAAGGTGGCGCTTCGGATCATATTGCCATTACTCTTCTGCTAGGCGCATCTGGTATCTCAGTTACTCGAATAGTTGGTGGTGGGACAATAGAATCTCCAGGGGGAGCATTGTATTACACTGGCAAAGGTGGAAGTCTGTTTAAACCTTATGGTGGTGAAGCTTCTGCCAGAACAAAATACTTGGACGGTAAGTTATTACCTTTTAATGTTCCTTCGTTTGTAGAGGGTGAAACAAGAAAATCTGAAATGAGTTATATCAATTTTGCAATGCCAACATTAACCCATAACTTACATCTTTTACAAGAGGACGTCATCTTATCACTGGTATTCAGAGGGGTGAAAGATATTCATGAATTACATGCACTTAAGCCATCTCCTATTAGAAGAATAACTTCTTCAGGGGACTTTCAAAGAAACACTCATTAATGTGATCTTATAGAAAAATCAACGTTTGTGATTGGTGATTAGAAATAATAAATGCTTAGTGTAGCAATAGAATTCATCAAAACACTCTTCTCTTCTATTATTGGATTTATTCTGTCTGTTATCTTTATGTTTATTCCTAGTATGAATTTTGATGGTAGTACTATCTATCATTATGTTGAGGAAGAGTTAGCTATAGATTTACCTGAAAACTATCAAATTATATATGAGTCGCAAGATGAACTTGGGTTTGATCTAACCCAAGAAGTTATATATAAATATTCAAATGAAGATTTTGATTTGATATTAGCAAGAATTAATACTGCAGAATGGATCCAATCAGAGACAGATTTGCTCACACTGAATAAATACTTCGAAGGAGATAGCAGTTTAGGGTACTACATTTATGTTGAGCTGGATGATCAAGAGAATACTATGTACTATAAGTACGCAGACATTTAATATCCTTGGATAACGATCGTGATGTCCTCTTTGTTGATGTTTAATCCAGGAGCTTTATCTCCAGGTAGTATTTTAGTATCCAATTTCAGGCTTAGAAAATCCAGGACGTCTTTATACTCTCCATTGCTGTAATCAAAGATAAGTATATCGCCTCCTATACTTGTACCTGCTGTGTATTTGCTTTCAGCTAAATTCAATGGATAGTTTGCTGATTTAAAGTCTTGATATACAGAATTATCTAAATTGGTTTTCCCATTCTTATAACCTCTGCCATAGACAAAAATATTAGCATCAGAGTTATAAAGCTCAGGTTGTTCCATCACTCTAGCAATAAACTCCTGAACTTCGCAAAATCGATTATCTTCAGGACATGATGCCCAAGCAGTAGGAACCATGTAATATGGACCACCTGGTCTATCATGAGGTTGTTTGTTTAAGTAATTTTCATGACCACCTAGCTCTGGATCTAAAACAATATTAGTTATTTCTTTATCATTGAAGTTCTGGATTATATCTAATGATGCTCTGATTTCTTCTAATGTAGGTTGAGTAAATAAAGTTTTTGACGAAAATATCTGTATTAACCCCATAATTTTTTGTGGATTTAACAGAGTTTCTGTTGTTAAGATTCTATCTTTAACAGCTTCGATAACAATTTGTTGTCTCCTAGCTCTACCAAAATCAGTTGTAACTTGTCTACTTCGTGCATATTTGAGCGCATCCTCACTGCTTAAAAAGATATCGCCTTGAGGAAAATAAACACTTTCCCATCCAGTATCACCGTATGGATATACTTCCCATAATTGTTCTGGATTGTTAACATATATACCTTTTTTACCACCCTGCTCTACACCAATTGTATCTATTATTTCAGTGAAAGCTTCAAGTGTTACAAATCCATAATATTGTATTTGTATTCCGGTAATTCCTTCTACGGTATCTACAAGTACTTGTTGGCCTCCACCTGGGCAACCCTTTGATTGTGCTTTATCATAAACCCAATGAATACTGCCATGGAATTCAAGGCAAGGTAAACTTACATCTACGCCTAGGTCACGAGGTATCGATATCAACGTAATTTGTTCATTTGCATGATCGTAAACTGCTTGGATAATTGTGTCAGTATTTCTTGTTCCGGCTTGGCCTTCTGGATGAGTACTTACAAATTCACCGTTTTGGAACGATACATTTCTAGTGTCTATACCTACTATCAGTACCGAAGTTATATTGTTATCATGCTTCAGCTCTGGCTCTAGCACGGAATCAATAATATTAGATCCTCTGTCAAAAAGGCTTCCGATATCTAATGATTTTGTTGTGGCGCTTTCAGGTTGAGCTGTTTCTGTATTGGGAGTTGCTAGGTATTTGTCTAAAGTGATCGGGATAACTATTAGTAAAGCTAGTGCGACAAGTGAAACGAATAATAGTACTTTGCCTCTTTGCCATAAAGACTTCTTTTTTTTCTTTGGCTCGGGCGCTTGTTTTGGAAGACTTACAACAATCAAAACAAAAGTTACTAACAGTTAAATAGTATATAAATATTTAAGCACAATTTGAAGCAAATTGGTAGTTTTGGTGTATAATTGGCACATTTAATATATAAGCTATGTATCAAGGTATCGGGGAAATATATGCGCATGAGGCAAGTGAAGCATCTCTTAGGAGATTAGAAGGGGCTACTGTAGAACGAAGGATTTATGATTTAGCTCATGAAAAAGAAGAGCCACAAGTGCTAGTAGATCTAATTGGAACTTTACTCGAACACTATTTTGTTGGTAATTACTCAGGATTAGGTATTGCAGAGGTTGATGAGATTTATATGAGATTAACTGGTACTACACCAAACTGGAACATGTTACCTCATGACCAGAATTTACAAAGAGTAAATCAGGATGTCAATGAAATGTTTATTTGGCATGACTTCTTAACAAGAGAAGACAATATAGGCCATACTTCTATAGGTAGTTTAGCTCCTACCATTTTCAGAGTAACAGATAATCTCACTCAACAAGGTATAGCCTTGCCTGCAGGACGACTGGCAATGGGTGGTGCAAATCAAATCATAAGTATGGCAGAGTTCGCTGCACTAGCTGATATGTTAGGCTTTCAAGGCGAATGTGCTACTATCGACTTCGTTACTGGCCATAATGGACAATTAGCCAGAGAGCTAGGAGTTGATTTTGTTAAATCAAATATTATACGCCCAGATGGGTTCGTGCCAGGATCTCTGTCAATGTGGATTCATGATAATTTATTGACTACTTTAATGAATCCAGAACCATATGAAATTATGTCAGGATATGAACATACAGGAGCTATATCCTCTATGATCGAATGGTTAGCACCAGGTGGAATATTAATAGCCAGAGAAACCTCTAAATTAAATTGGCCTGATATGATGGATGCATATGGGTTATCTGTTATTGAAGTCCCTTGGTTGAGCTTTGCTAACAGAAGGCAGCAAACCAGATATTTTTGTGGCTATGGTGATACTGAACATGTTGAATATGATCAGATGGTAATAGTTGCAAGAAAAGCTGATGGTTCAGAACAAGATGAGTATTGGCATGAAGGATTAGTTTAACCTGCATATAAAAAGCCCAGTCTGTCGAGGGTCTCTAGATATTCTTCATTATCAATGTTCTGAATTTGTGCCCAAATTTCATCTGCTTTATCCGGTATTCTCTCGTACAGAAAGCTGTGTATTAATTGATATGCGCTGTGTGGAGATATGTTTCTTACAGCACCTCTTAGGATAGCGATTGTGTGGTAAGCGTATATGATACTTTCTTCCCTATCACTTATATCAGGTAGTTCACCTATGGTATCAAAATCAAATAGCCAAATGTTTCCATCGGAATCGATACCATAATTTTCTAATATTGGATCATCAAGCTGGGCAATTCCTAGATATAGTAAGTTATCAACAATATCATAAACTGTATTAAGCATATACTGTACATCATCCTGGGCAATAAGCGGTAGTCTACTTAGAGGTGTAAGACCTTCGACATATTCATACATCATATAAATATTCATATCTGGGTTTCCTTTTATTCTTGAAACATCTACTGTTGTCTCTCCAACTAGTCTTGGGTATCTCAAAGGAATGGTTACTTGATCTAGTAACTCATAAACTGAATGTATATTTGCGCTGCCTTCTGCACTGGTGGCTTTTATAAAAAGTGGCGTTGCAAAATTACCTTCGGAATGACCAGCATATGCAAGGTCTATTCCATATATGCTATCGAAAGGATGATTAGGTATGGCACTATAGTCAGCTTGATAGAAAGTTCCATCAAATCCTTCTTCATACCATGTTGCAGTCCATTGCTCCAAAAAATGCCTTTTAGATGTTATTACTGGCGAATACTCACTCATTTCACTCAAATTAATGTTATGGGATTATATACTAGTACCTAAAATGTGTAAAATATTGTGACTAATAGAAACCAAAGTAAGTTATATAAACTGAGGTATGTCCTATATTCTCATTTGAGGTGAAGCTTTTGCTTCACCTCAATGTTAAAGGATGTACATATTTAAATATTTCTTTTAAACTACTATCATAAAAGTAACGCAACTTTAAAAAGAGAATGGACATATCTAAACAAGAGGAAAAGAATCTGGTAGAAAAAACAATGCAGGATATTGCTCATTTTTCTGAACTGTATGAACTGTATCAGGAAAAGATCTATAATTACTGCTATTACCGCATATATAATGAAGAGCTCGCTTGTGATTTTACAGGCGATGTTTTTATGAAAGCTATCGAAGCGATGCAAAACGGTAAGTACTCTTGGGATGATAGAGTTGGATTTGGTGGATGGCTTTATAGAATTGCACACAATAGGATAGTTGATCACTATAAAAAAGCTTCTACCAAAAGAGAGATATTGCTTGATGAAAAGATAGATAAGGCTTTTGAAGCGGATGCACATGAGTTAGATGAAAAAATAGATACACAAAATGCTCTAACTGATGTCTATAAATTTATTGCAGATTTTGATGACCAAACACAGTCCCTTTTCGTTTTAAAGTTTAGTGAAGAACATACTTTCAACGAAATTGCGGACATTTTAGAGTTAAATGAATCAACTGTAAAAATGAAATATTACAGGGCAATTGAACATATTAAAAAACAACTTAGTTTAGCAAACAGTAAATATGGAGGATAACACTTCACACAAAACTGAAAACATTGTAAAAGAAGCCTTTCAAAAGAGGCATTCTATGCCTGCGCATAGAAAAGCTCAACTAGACAGGTTGATAGTAAATAAGATCAATGAGGTAAAACAAGAAGAAGAAATTTCTGAGTTTTATCATGAAGAAATTGCCGCGATTGAAGCAGAAGCGAATTCTGCTGGATTAGCATTCGGTAAAACTTTTTTTCAAACTATGGCAGCTATGGCTACTATGGCTATGCTTTTGGGTATTGTTTTATTAATCACCTTTGTTAATATTGATTTCCTTAAAACTGAAGAGATTTCAGTAACAGAGTTCGCATCATCTCTTAGAGTGGAACCAATAGCTTTCTCTGATAGTGGAGTTGATGTTAATAGTGAATTCATTCTTGAAACTGATTCTAAAGTTAAATTAACTGCTGAAGAAATTGAAAAAAATATCGTAATTACACCTGAAATCGATTTCTCAGTAGTTGCTCAAGATAATAGCTATGCAATTGTTCCATTGGAAGAGCTTGAGGAAAATACACACTATCAAATCACTTTACCTCAAGGAACAGAAATTGCAGGTACTGTAATCACTGATGCATTGGTATGGGAGTTTACGACAGAAGAAGGTTTACAGATTTTGGGACTGGATCTAGTTGTAACTGATGATTACGGTGACGTTCTCATAGCAGATTTAAACTTTAACGATATTGATTTGGATAGTATAGAAAACAATTTCTTAACTATGCCTCTAATTGATGTGAAAGAATTTGTTGCAGAAGATAATAAACTAATTATCATTCCAGAAGACGCTTCTGATTTATATCAACCAGTAGATATTGCTTTTGATAAGGGTATTAAAGATAAATCTGGTAAAAATCTTGCAGAT
>JAGQLK010000120.1 GCA_020429485.1 Candidatus Dojkabacteria bacterium
CTTGTTCTACCTCCTGTCGCCTCTTCTCCTTTACTCATGTAAATATATTCTCCAAGTCCAATTTGCATAGCTGTTTCTGCCAAACTTTCTGTTTTTACTGTTGCTGATCTAAAACTTGTTAAATCACCTTCGGGTCTTTGAGGATATTTATGGAATAAATGTTCTGTAACCAGTAATTCTAATACTGCATCACCTAAAAATTCTAATCTCTCATTGTGGGATAGATTCTCTTCTTTAGTCTCATTCAAATAAGATCGATGAATGAATGCTTTCTTAAGTAATTCTAGGTTATTGAACTCTAGCTTAAGATTTTGCTGGGCTTTTTCCAGCTTAGTTGTATCATTTTTGTTCATTGGTTAATTTTGATTGATATTTTTCCTCATTGGCTATCAATGCACCAAGAACTCCATTAATGAACTTTCTACTCTGCTCATTACTGAATTCCTTAGCAAGTTCAATAGCTTCATCGATAGCTACCTTTTTTGGTGTAATTTTTCCTATAAAACCTTCCCAAATAGCAATTCTTAGAATTTGTAGATCTGTTTTTGCGATTTTGTCTATTGGCCACTCTGGCGCTAAGTCTGCAATAACCAGGTCAATAGTTTTATAGCTCTGAGAAACACCGATAATTAATTGATCAACAAGTTCTTCGTTATAGTCGCTGAACTCGTCAACCTCACTTAAAACATCTAGTTCAAATTTCTGTTCTGTTGGCTTATCCATAGGATCTATACCAGGAAAAGTCTGTTCGAACAGCTTCTGAATGGCAATAATTCTAGAGTTATGTCTTGGATCGCTCACTAAAGTGAAGTATGATCAATTATTTATTCTACTTGTAGTACTTGAATACCTTTGTATGTACCACATTCTTGGCAAACCTGGTGTGGCAATTTCATAGAATTGCAATCAGGACATTTTACTAGTGTAGGCACATCAATTGCGTGATGTGATCTACGATTTCTTTTTCTTTGTTTTGAGATTTTTCTCTTTGGTAAAGCACCCATGTTCTTATACGAACCTAATCTAATTTAGAGATTGAATTGTAGCATAATATCTAAATTTTGGAAACTATTCAGACGATTTGAGTGAATTATTAATTCTTTCAATATTATCTACCCTATCAAGCATATCTATAGCGCCTGAATTGCTCGCATCTATCAGCGCGGACATAGCTTCATAGTAAAGGTCTGGATCATAAGAAATTAATATCAGATCTACTTCAGAATTGATTGCTGCGATGGTAGCACCCGGAACACCATATTCGCTACCAGTAACAGCGCGCATGCTAAAATCATCAGTGATTAATACGTTATCGCTCCCCCATTCATCTCTAAGTATTCCTCTAGTTACTTTATTAGAGAATGACACAGGATAATCCGCATCAATTTCCGGAATTGTAATATGACTAAGCATGATGTAGGTTGATGTATTTTCAGATAGATACTTGAAGGGGATTAAATCTGAAGAAAAATCATTCCAAGTTACATTAACCTCGCTGTCAGCAGATGTGTGTGTCTCTACTTGGATGTTTCCTAATCCAGGGAAATGTTTGATAGTTGTATTTATATCGTGACTTTTCATTTCTTTTATATACTCAAATGCTACGCTACCTGTAAAGTTTGGATCGCTAGATATTGCTCTGTCAGATATCTGACTTATCGGGGTAAAAATATTTTCATTTTTTAGGTCTACAACTGGACCAAATGTAGTATTGATACCAATGTAATTTAAGTCATTGGCATGTATGAGTGCATATTCCTTAATAAGTTCTCTTTCATAATCAGTAAGCGTCTCTGCTCCTTGTAAGAGATTACCTAGTGAAGGTGTACTAGTTACAACTCCAGGCAAATGTAGTTCTGAGATCATACCTCCTTCATGATCAGCAGCAACAATAAGTGGTGGTAAGTCATTTTTCTTCTGTATTTGCTGTAATTCAGCAATTTCATTATGCAATTCTTCCTTTGTTTTACCATACACATTTTTCTTGCTTATATAGATACCGCGAATGGCGCTTTTTTCGACAAGTGTTTTTACTTCATTAAAATCACTATATCCAACAATGAAGAAATTCCCATATTGAGATACTACTTCACTATTACATTCACACAATACTTTCTCCTTGTATTTAAGGAATTCGAGATTATTGAATAATAGAAAAAAAGTAGCAATAACAAGTAGCAAATTACAGATTCGATTTATTTGTTCTTGATGTAAGTATTTATGATTCTGAAAAAATATATCTCTTAGCTTATCTTTTGAGATCCAAACAATGGTGATAGCCAATATGATTAAAGCTTGGAGTTCAAATCTGTATTTACTGAAAATAGGTGATCTAGAATTAACACCCAATATCGCTAGTAGTAATGAGATACTAAGTAATGAGCAAATAAATATTATTTCTTTTTTTGATGAGAATAGTTTTTTTAGCATGTTTATTTATCTAAAAATTAATAAACAGCTAAGGTTGTTGCTTAGTCACAAAGTTTTAATTTTGGCCGTAGTATCCAACTATTGATACGCCAAAATCATCCTGGTGTAGTAGCTCAAATTGGTTTAGCTTCTGCAAAAGTGATTCTTCCATCGGGATACGAACAATTATTATTGAGTGTTTCCCGCATACATATGGAATTAGTCGGAATATTTCGATTTTCTTTCTAGGATCCAGTGGGAAAGGTGGATCTGCAAATACTATGTCAAACTTCTCATCTGCGTCTTTTAGGAATTGCTCAGCTCTATTTTTTACTACAGATGCTTGGGACTCCATCTCAACATTCTTTAGATTTCTTTTGATCAGGTCAGCAGCTTTAGTATCACTATCTATAAAAGTCGCATGGCTTGCTCCTCTACTCAATGCTTCTATACCGAAATTTCCACTTCCAGAAAACAAATCTAATACATGACTTCCAGGTATTATATGTTGAATTGTATCGAAAATTGAAGTTTTAATTCGATCTGTTAAAGGTCTAGTTATGTTTTTAGGAACTTCAATTTTTCTGCCCTTGGCCTTGCCTGTTATTATTCTGACCATATTTATTTACTCCATTGTCTAATTATCTCATAAACTATTATGCCATATGTAGTAGCTACGTTAAGCGATTCTTTTTTCCCAAACATAGGTACTTTTACTACCTGTGTGCTTTTAGCTATCGCATAGTCAGATACTCCTGTAATTTCATTACCAAAGAGTATTGCGCAGGGCTCAGGAAATTCGTATGACGTATAGTCTATTGCTTCATCAGTCAATTCAATTGAGACTAAAGGCATTTCTGCTGAAACCTGGTCGATAACCTCTTCACTATTTTTATTATGTTCCCATGTGACGTAATCAATTGCTCCTAGAGCGGTTTTAGGGATTCTGTTGTGAGGCGGATATGGTGTAATTCCGCTCAGAATTAATTTGGTTATTCCAGCCGCATCACTAGTGCGAAACATAGCGCCGACATTGAGCGCGGAGCGTATGTTTTCGAGTACTACTGTAATGTTATGGGTATTATTCATAATTTATAATAATCCTATTATTAGTTTATACAATATATTTTTAATACTAAGCTGAGCTATGTATTTTAAATTCTGTATATCGGCATACTAAGACGCTTTATCTAAGCGTGTACGCTTTCGGCTTAATTCCGTCTAATCTCGCTAGTCTATTTAAAGTTTCCTACAACCATATATTAAAGACTACGAGCAATCAGCTCTTGAGCTGCACTCCTGCTCTCGTTTAACATTTCTAGATTACTAAAGTTTGCAACCCTTAATTGTGGTATTCCTGCCTGGGTAAAGCCATAAACCTCTCCCGGTCCCCTTGATTGCAGATCAAACTCTGCTATTTTGATTCCATTTGTTTCTTGAGCAAAGAATTTTAATCGATCAATTGCATTGATATTTGTCTCATCGGTACTAAATAAA
>JAGQLK010000121.1 GCA_020429485.1 Candidatus Dojkabacteria bacterium
CAACATCTCATTTAGAGGGATCTCGTTAGCCTCAAGAGAAGTATTAAAGAGATTAACTAAAATTGAAAATATTAAAATTACTCCAACTACCAACCACAAATTAGTTAGTCTCAAGAAAGGTTTATTTTTCTTTCTTCTAAGGTTCTTTATCGTTGCTTTGGAAATTTTGGGTTTAGAAACAGCCATAATATCAGTTCAAGAATCATATAATAAACATGCCAGAGACTGGAATTGAACCAGTGGCCTGAGGCTTATGAGTCCTCCGCTCTAACCAACTGAGCTACTCTGGCATTTGAAAAAGTTTGTACTACAGATTTTATCACAAAAATAGCTAGAATTTATCCTATTTTATATGATTTTCTCTTAATTAACACAATAATAAAGGCAACGTTGCGGGGTTAGATTCTTTAACTTTATCTTAGCGAACATCGTAAGCTTAGAGAAAGTAATCCACCCATGTGGGAAACCAAACACTTTTCCCAACCAACTAGTGCGCATCAATAGCTTCTAGCTATTTTCCAACCTTGCAAAAAAATGAAGACAAAGTTGCGGGGGTTGGATTCGAACCAACGACCTTCAGGTTATGAGCCTGACGAGCTGCCACTGCTCCACCCCGCGACTTTATCTTCAAAGTGAACTAATAATACTACACTATTTACCTAAAATCAATTTACTCCACCATTTTGCATGTTCATTGAGAGTAATAGGATCATCAGTTTCTTCGTAATAATCTATTATTAATTCTTCGGGCCTGTTTACATAATATAGTGTTTCTCCTGGCTCAGCCAAATTCTGGCTTTCCCTGGCATAAATTCTCTGGAATTCAACGGAAGAGTAATATCTTTCTAAATACTTTAGTTCCTCAGCTTCAGATCTTAGCTCTGCCAACTTTAATTCTTCTTGCTCTATTAAATTCTTGTTCTCTACACCCTTCGTATAGGCAGTGTAAATATTATTCATGAAAAACAAAATCAACAAAATCAGGATTAGCCTAACTAAGATTCCCTCTTTTGTATAATTAAATTGAGACAGAACTCTAAATTTAAGTTTGTTAAATTTTTGGATAAGCTGATTCACCTTGTTCATTTATATCCTCTAGTTATTGACTATAATATGGCTTTATGTTACTATCTCCTATTGTCTGATTAACAAGCCCACTTACTAGTTTAGACATAGTATAACAAATTCAATGGATATAGATAACCTTGTAAATCAATTTACTAATCACCTCGAAAATAAAGGAAGGTCCCAATCAACAATTGTGGCTTATCGCAAGGATATCGAGCAACTACTTGAGCATATCAATGAGCTCGACTCTACTCTTGATTTGGAAGGGGTTAAACATGAGCATCTTAATAGTTTTGTAGACAATTTAAAAGATAGTGGACAATATACTCTAAAAACCGTATCCAGAAAGATAAATTCACTCAAGACTTTTTTCAAATACCTTAAATCTCAGAAACTTATAGTAAACGATCATTCTAAAGATATAAAACACCCGGAACTGTTGCCACAGTTGCCTAGAGTTTTATCTCCTCTAGAATATAGAGCTCTACGAGATGTCGCAAGAAATAATCTCAGACTCTACACAATGGTCGAGCTTCTACTTCAGACTGGAATTAGAATTGGAGAACTTTCTAGAATGAAACGTGACCATGTAAATATCGAACACCAAGAGCCACACATCTATGTGGAAGAGTATTCAAGTAATCCAGAAAGAATTGTTCACCTGAATGAAATCGCACATGAGTCTTTAGATAGATACCTATTTAAATTCTCACCACCAGAAAAAGACAAAGGCTATTTGTTTACTACCAAAACAGGTAATCCAGTTTTAATCAGAAATATAAGAACAGCTATCAATAGAGCTTTCAAAAAGGCAGGAATTAAAAACGCAACAGTAAACGATATTAGAAATACTTTTATTGTTTTCCAGCTTGAACAAGGACTTGATATAGAATTATTAGCTGAACTAGCAGGTCACCAAAAAGCAACAACAACTGAGAGGTACTTACAACTACTAGAAAACCCTCCGGCAAAGAGAACCAATAAGATTAAAGCTTTATAAAATCCATAATACTTTCCTAAATTCAATTTGAATGTTAGAATTACTACATTCGCAATTTTAGTTTGCGGATTAACCTCTGAGCAGTGAACTTGCGCAAGCAGTTCAAATACGGGCCAGTAGCTCAGGTGGTTAGAGCATCGTTCTTATAAAGCGAAGGTCGGTGGTTCGAGTCCACCCTGGCCCATGAGACTTTGATATTTCATTTTTAATGGAATAACAGAGTCTCATTTTTTTACCTTGAACCACAGTGAAAGAGATTTGCTGTATAATTGAGTTATGGAAAAATCATTAACTATCCCAAATAAAAAAGGACTCAATTTAGCAGCAGTCTTATCACTACCAGATATCCCCAGCCAAAAAGTTCCAACTGTTATGCTTTTACATGGCTTCAAAGGCTATAAAGAGGAAACTACCTATACGGACCTCGCAGAAAAGTTGAATCAAAAAGGAATAGCATCAATACGATTTGATGCATCAGGATTTGGCGAAAGTGAGGGGACAATGGAGAATGACTATAGATTTAGCAATTATATTCAAGACACCGAGGCTGTATATGAGTGGCTGAAGGAACAAGATTTTTTTGACAATCAACGCTTTGCAGTATGTGGTCAAAGCATGGGCGCTGCACAAACAATAGTCTTCAGCTCTAACCATCCAGAAGTCAAAGTAGCTGTTTCTATCTCCCCACCAGATAAAGTAGGTACAAAAGATGTAATAGGCCAAATGCTAGCTAAATGGAAACAACAAGGTTATATCGACGATACTAGCTCCAAATATGGAGATATACGAATCCCATATGCTTATGCTGAAGATGTTCTTCAGTATGATTTTACAGATACTATCAAACGGGTAACCTCCCCTATTGCTATCTTTGTCGGATACAAAGATGATGTAGTATTCCCTGAGCAAACTTTGGCAGTCTTCGAAGCAGCAAACGAACCCAAAAGATTATTTGAATTTGAAGAAATGGATCACTTCTACAAGAGAAATCCTCAGATGTTGGAGCAGGTTAATAATCAAGTAGTTAAATTTATTCAGAAATATTTATGAGCAATAAAGTTGTAAGATCAATATGTTTTTTTACAGATAAATTGGAAGACAAAACATATGATTCATTGAATAGAATTGAACGAATACTAGTAGAAAATGACTTCAGTGTGCAAACCAAAAGAGTATGTGCCCCAAAAGAAGATTTCAAGTCCCTAGCAGCAAAATTATCAGAGAATGTAATTGGTAGCGTTGGCACGTTAAATGTTGAAAAAGTACTTAATAACTTTAGCGATTTTGAGGCTAATGATGTTTTCTTCAATATCAATTTAACAAACAATCCAGTAACTGAGCTAGATGTCGAACCTTTATTCAGATTACTCAGTAGTAATGCGTCGCGCACATTTAACTATACATATGTATTCAACAATCCATATTCTAGCCCTTTTATGCCTTCTGCAAATTATGAAAGAAATGGATTCGCCATCGGAATGCAGGCAACAGATTTATCAGAGGAATCACACTCTATAGAAGAATGGCTGGCAAAATTTTCGTATGCCTTAGATGAAATTAATAATATATTTAAAGATAACTTAGATTTTATCGGACTAGATTCTTCAATAGCTCCTTTGTTTAAAGGCAAATCTAGCTTCATCAATATTCTTAATACAATGGGTAAAGGGCTTGTTTCTAGCCTCACTTCAGATACGCTAGTCAAGATAACCAATTACATCAAAGCAAATAATCCAAACCCTGTTGGCCTGAACGGCATGATGCTTCCAGCATTAGAAGACTTTGAACTAGCAAAAGAGTATGAAGCAGGTAACTTTCCAATC
>JAGQLK010000122.1 GCA_020429485.1 Candidatus Dojkabacteria bacterium
TGACCTTTATCATTAATGAATTTCATCACTTTTTCTGCTAGTTCAAGTGCTTCTTGAGAGTTATATGGAATACTTAATTCGTAAAGCATGTCAGCCCATCCCATCACACCTATTCCTATTTTCCTATTACCATGTTTAACAATCTCTTCAATTTGAGGTAATAAATGATGTGCAACTGTAATTGTATTATCAAGAAAGTGAGCTGCCACTGTTACAACATACTCTAATCTATCCCAGTTTATCTTTTCATCTACAGGTATATCTTTGTCCTTCTTATCTTCGAAAACAAACTTGTTAAGTACTACAGATCCTAGATTACATGCTTCGTATGGCAATAGTGGTTGTTCTCCACATTGATTTGTAGAGGTCATTAATCCTACGTGTAGAGTGGGATTATGTCTGTTAACCTCGTCAATAAATATAAACCCAGGTTCTCCACTTCTATGAATACTTTTACTTACTTTTTCGAGCATCTCACGAGCTGATCTCTTGTCATAAACTGTTCCATCATGTTTTAGCTCATAATCTGTATCGTTTTGAACTGCTTTTACAAACTCATCGGTAATTGCTATAGAGATATTAAAGTTTGTTAATTGAGTATAGTCTTGTTTGGCTGTAATAAATTTGTCGATATCGGGATGATCTATCCTTAATATTCCCATGTGACCAGCGTGTCTTACAGCACCTCTATTCATAATAGTTTCGGAAGAGAAATCATATAATCTCATGAAAGAAATAGGCCCACTAGCTTCCCTCCCTGTACTTTTGACGCGTTCTCCTTCTGGTCTAATTTCAGAGAAGTCGTAACCAATGCCAGCACCTCTTCTATGAAGGACAGTTGTGTTTGCTAATGTTCCGTAGATAGATTCAACATTATCGTGTATTGGCATGACGTAACATGCCGCTACCAGATCCTCTTTACCTCTATCTAATAGAGACATACCTGAAAGAAATTCTAGGCTAGACTGTATCTCAAAAAATTTATTCTCTGTTTCATCTAATTCTTTTTGGGTAGGTTTCTTATAGCCTTTCTTTTTGTCTGAGGTATCAAGATCTGCGCTCGCTATAAATTTTGAAATACGAATAAACATTTCTTTTGGAGTTTCCGTTGGCTTCCCCTGCTTATCTGTCTGCAGGTATCTTTTTTCTGCTATTAACCGTGCGTTTTCAGTGAATTGAGGTTCAATATTAAATCTATCTTGTCCCATATTGCTAAACTTATAAATTAATTTGAGTTATCTTTAAGATGTATTAATGCTTGTTCAAACTCGTTTATTGAGTTGAAATCGTTATATACAGAAGCAAATAGTAAGTAGCCTACTTTATCAATCTTTTTAAGCCTTGTAAGTACCATCTTTCCAATCTCTGATGTCTTAATAATATTACTTTTGCGGTTGAGCAGTTTAAGTTCTATATCGTCAATAAGTTCATCAATTGTGTTTTCTGTTATTGGTCTTTTCTTAACGGCTTTCATTATGCCTTTTTTTAATTTCTCTCTATCAAATTCTTCAATCTTTGAGCTTCGTTTCTCTACGTTGAGGCAAATAGTCTCTATTCTTTCATATGTAGTAAATCGCTTTCGGCAAGATAAACATTCTCTACGGCGTCTTGTGACACCAGTATCATTGTTATCTCTTTTATCAACCACGCGAGTTTCTTCTCCGTGACAATACGGACAAAACATTTTGACGACAAATAATGTACTATTTAATAGGCAAGGAATAACAAGAGGAAAAACTAAAGACAATAAAATAGTGAAGCAGCCCCTTTTTTGTATACTCCTTTTTGCATACCACAACTTGTTGTGGTGTATAACTAGACTACCAACAATAAATTGTGCTTGTCAAGGTAAGCGGCTTTTCCCTAAAGATATTATATGTAAGTAAAATTAATTACTTCGTTTAGTAAATTTATACATAAAATTAAAGAAAAATTAATTTTTTCAAAGTGGTAAAAAATAAATAAAATGCTAGAATATTTTCAGTCAGTCCAAAGTTTGCTTCTAGCAATAGCTGAAAGAAGACAATCATTCCACTTTTTTATATTAAAGTAATAAATAATCATGTCAGACAAAAAGAAATGGGTACATATAATAGGGATTTCTGGAGTAACAACTTCTGGTGTAGCTAAAATGTTCTTAGATTTAGGATGGAAAGTAACAGGAAGTGATAAAGGATTTTTCCCTCCTGTTAGTACTTTCTTAGAAAAGAATAATTTAGAAATAGCTCCAGGGTACAAAGCAGAGAGGCTGCACGATGGTGAACAAATACCAGATCTTGTTGTAGCCCAAGGCGTAAAAGGTAATACTAATCCAGAGTATGTAGAGGCAGAGAAACTTGGAGTGAGAATAATTAACTACCCCCAAGTATTAAGTGAATACGTAATACATCCTCATAATTCAATTGTAGTTACCGGCACATATGGAAAAACTACTATCAACTCGATGTTAATTAAAATTTTCCAACAAGCCGAGAAAGAAATTAGTTATATGGTAGGTGGTTTCACTACAAACTTTGACCAAACTGTTAAAGCAAAGCAGGATAATACAGAGTACTCAATTGTAGAAGGTGACGAATACCTAGTATCATTAGAAGAAACCACATCCAAATTTTTTAAGTATTCTGCAAAGTATCTAATAGTAAATGCAGTTAAATGGGATCACCCTGATATGTTTCCAACGGAAGAAGAGTACATACTGAATTTTGAGAAATTGGTTAAGGACGTACCTGCGGATGGATTAATAGTAGCAAACGCCAATGACGAAAACACAGTAAGAGTGACGAAATTAGCTAGATGTAAAGTAATATACTATTCAATTGATATTGAAAAAGCGTTTGTTAAACCACAGTGGTATCTTATCAAAGAAAGCAAACCTCTACCGACCATCGTACGTGATCCAGAACAAAATGTAGCTGAGATTATCCCCTATGAGAAACAGATTATTGGTGACTTTAATGAAGAGAATATCTTGGCTGCAAGTGTTTTATCATACGAATTAGGCATCAGAAAAGAAAGAATCCAAGAAGCAATTGCAGATTTCAAAGGTATCAAAAGAAGATTAGAAAAAAGGTATGAGAACGAAAAAGCAATTATTGTTGATGACTTTGGAAGCTCTCCACCTAAAGCTATAGGTACACTCAATGCAATAAAAGATGATTTTCCAGATTGGAAGATAATTGCAATATTTGAGCCGAATACTGGAAATAGAACACAGCAATCATTGGAACTATATGATAATGCGTTTGAGAAGGCTGACAAGCTTATCTTACCTAGGTTTACAAAACTACCTTCTACAGATCAAGAAAGATTCAACGCAGACGATTTAGCTACGTATTTAGAAAATAAAAATGTGTTCGTGACTTATATCCCTAATGATTCAGAATTAGTAGAGTATCTTACTCAAGAAGCCAAACAAGATGAAAAAACAATTATAGTTTTTATGGGGAGCCATAGCTTTAGACGTATGATTGATAAATTGGTAGCGAATTTAGATGAATAAAAAGAGAGAGCCTAAGTCTGCAAAAGATATTTTAATGGATAATGACTTCTTATCCAGATTCACTGATCGCAAGCATAATGTATCAAAAGAGTTTCAAGATTATGGGTTGAGGCTATCACAGAGACTTAATGACGAAGAACACAAAGCTCTCTATATAAAATTAGCTAAATCTGTACCCAGAAAATATTTAGAAGCAGCTGCAAGTTTTGCTATTGACTATCCCAACGTACCTAAGAAAGGCAGGATATTCATGTGGAAGCTTAAAGAAGTATGTAAGGAGGATAATTACAAAATGTCTTTTCCTAGAAAAGCTAAAAAGAAAAAAGCTGCAAAGAAAAAGAAAACTACTAATCAAATAAGCATGTTCTGAATCTA
>JAGQLK010000123.1 GCA_020429485.1 Candidatus Dojkabacteria bacterium
CAAGTCAACTTCATAGTTCCATTCTTTTTGTACTTTATGATAAGTTAGGGAACGTGTTAATCCATCGATTTTCGAGTATAGAGTATCATCAATCAATCTAGACTCCTTTTCTGCCAAACCCAGTTCTACAGCTGTTTGTCTGGCTCTATCTGCATCACCTAACTTTTCGGCGAGTGGTTGTATTTCATAGACTCTTACAACTGGTGGGAATTCTGGAAGTCTCTGATTATTACTCAAAGAAAAAATTGCTCTAGTATTTGGTGCCAATGTTAGTGAATCAACTTGCGGCTTAGGAAGTTTGGAGAATGCAAGGCTTTCTGATTCATATGCAGATCTAGAAACTACACTTGGGCCAGGATCTGTTTCTTCCCCTGTGAGAGTATTCATTATAAACTGTAGTAACAGAACAACTATTGCAAATATGACAAAGCCTATTACACCCTTCCTTACCATACTTGTTGATTTGCTTAAATTTGAAGACATAGATTTATGATTTAATCAGTTGTATTATTAATAAACAGTATTATTATTATGGCTAAAAAAATAAAAATTAACAAGGATGAGTTACAAGATGCTGTAACTAAAGTAGAAAAGAAGAAATCTAAAAAATTAAAATTTAGATTTATTCCGAATAGAAAAAAAATATTTCAAATTTCTGGTCTGATAATTCTCTTTTTCGCAGTAGTATCAGGACTTTATCTATTTGATAATAAAGATAGTATATCGTTTCTGAAAACATACGCCAGAGTTGATGATTCATACTCGCTTTTGCTTAGTGAAGCGCAACCGACTGATTTGGTTAGCTTCCCGCCTCCTGCACAAGTAAGAGATAAAGAGAATCCAATTAATGGTATTCTTCTTACGAGCGATGAGTATGAAGTGCTACTAAAAAAGCATCCAATTGCAATGACTGTAAATAATCATGAGAGTGCAAGACCACAACATGGACTTACACAAGCAGATACTGTTTTGGAAGTACTTGCTGAAGGAGGAATAACGAGGTATGTACCTATTTTCTATCAAAATCAAGATGTCGCTAAAATAGGACCGATTAGAAGCCTTAGATACTACATGATAGAGTTTGCCTCTGGATATAATGATGCGATTATTTTACATCATGGATGGGCTGGTTTTGATAATGCACCATGGGAAAACTATACAGAGAGAACAGATGCAAGAGGTGCTGTATGGAGATGGGGTATTAAAAATGTTCAGACAGCAGGAAGTACATATAGAGATTTAGAAAAAGCTAATAGATCTGGCTATGTGCATTCTCTGTATACTGGATTTGATTTAGTGAATCCTGAAGTTGAAAGATTAGCAAGTGCAGGAAACTGGGAATTGGGTGGAGATGGAATAGAGGCTTTGACATTTAAGTTTGATGATAAATTAGAAGATAGAGGTGATTTTAATGAAGTAGAAATTACTTTCCTCAGTCTTGCATCAAATGCTTATAAATCATCGTTTAAGTATGATAAAGCCACGAACACTTATTTAAGATCAATTGCGGGTAAGGCAGATATTGATGCACTTAATAATCAGCAGATTGCACCGAAAAACGTTGTCATCGAATGGCATAATTATCAAGACGCACAAGATGGTCACTCTAGATTAATTATTGATATGATCGCAGAAGATAAAGTCACTATCCTAAGGGATGGCAAGGTAATCGAAGGTACATGGAAGAAAGACTGTAGATTATGCAGGACCAAATATTTCGATGCAGAAGGTAATGAAATACCTTTAAATAGAGGGCAAATATGGATTGTTGTTGCAGTGAAGGTTGGGGATAGAGAAGTTTCAAATGTGAATTTTATTGAATAGGAAAATCAGATATAATTATTGAAGTTAATAGCAATTTATGAAAACTAAGTTTTATAGAACATTAGTATTATTTGCCACAGTAATTTTTACATTGGCTGCATGCACCAATGGAGGTAGTGGAGATGGTACAGAGGTAACCCCTACCCCACTCGGTGGAGATCAACAAGTTATACTAATATGGTGGAACTTATTTGAACCTGTAGAGAACGTCCAGCCTTTAATCGATGCTTATGAGACACTTCATCCCAATGTAACAATACAATATGACGAAAAAGGTATAGATGGTATAGATGGATATGAACAAACAATTAGTAGTGCATTGTCTGACAATGACCCACTTACTTCTCCTGACATTTTTACTATACATAACACCTGGGCAGGAAAGTATGAGCAGTATATTTCGAAGGCACCAGAGTCAATTGTGACTCAGGAGAACATGGCGGACTTTTATCCTGTTGTTAATCAAGATTTCAATTCCAATGGGATAGTTGCTGTTCCAATTTATTTAGATACTTTAGCTATCATCTATAATAAAGACAAACTTATTTCTGGAGGATACACTATACCTAGCGATGATTGGAGCGAATTTCAATTACAGGCTAAACAATTAACAGAAAAAAATAATAATAATCAGATAGTAAGTGGTGGCTTTTCGGCTGGTATACCTGAGAATTCAGAGTTTTACTTTGATATGTTGAATTTACTATTCTTGCAGAATGGTGTTCAGATGACTGATGAATCAGGGCAGGCTATTTTTGCTGATCAGATAGAATCTTCGGACGCAGTTAATTTTTATAGAACGTTCTATACAGGTACAGATGCTAC
This sequence comes from Candidatus Dojkabacteria bacterium, assembly GCA_020429485.1. Taxonomy (GTDB): domain Bacteria; phylum Patescibacteriota; class Dojkabacteria; order B142; family OLB20; genus JAGQLK01. The sequence goes on from JAGQLK010000123.1 coordinate 2,650, forward strand.
TTGGTCATCAAGTTTCAAACTAGATGTAGCAGCCTTCTTAGAAAGTGATTTAGCGATGTATGCTGGACCAAGCTGGAGACTTATTGATATTTTGAATTTCAATAATGCTTTTGCATTAAATCTAGATGTAGGTGTAGTTCCAGTACCTCAATTAGGAGGCGATCAGAGTGTAACTTGGGCTACATATTGGGGGCAAACTGTTTCAAACGATAGCACAAATAAAGAAGTAGCTTGGGATTTTATTAACTTTATTACTCAGGCTGAACAATTAAGATTATTGGATCAAACTGTTAAGGATAATGGGCGTCCAGTTGGTATAATATACCCTAGACAAAGTATGGCTAGCGATATTTCTGGAGATGAATACCTAGGACCTTATGTACAATCATTACCTGATGCTCAGACATGGGATATGTATGATGGTTTCGCTGTTAAAGAGACATTTGATAATCAGATAATAAATGGCTCAGGAGGATTAGAAGCTATTCAGGGAATTGTAAACCAAATAATAAATAGTCCAAACACTGAATAATGAAAAATTATTTTAAACTAATAGTAACAACTACTTTCTTAATACTCTTAAGTTCTGTCTCATATGCAGTCACTAATGGTAGTGATGAAATAGAGATAAGACGACCATCAGATGGTGCTAATATTTCAGGAACACAGAACTTAGAGTGGTTTATGGCAGACTCTGATCAAGAGGTAATACCTTTTCAGATAGATTTATTCAGAAGATCATGTACAGAATCTGGAGATTATATTGGTGCCATTGCAGATAACAACCCTCCTATTTCACCCACTGAAGGTGTATATAAATACAGCTGGGACACAACTCAAGCTGTAGACGGTACTCAATTGAGTAATGGTGGGTATTGTTTGAGAATTTGTGGTGTATTTGTGCAGAACTCTAATAACTATTACAGTCTATGCGATAAGAAGTCTATAAACTTAGTTGATGACAACGGAACAGGTTCTACAGTAACTATTACATCCTCTCCAAGTAATCTAAACGTTGCTGTAGGAGGAAGTTTTAGCTATCAAGTAGTAGCTGAGGATTCAAGTGGAGGTGAATTAACTTATTCTATAAATGATGATAATTCTTTCTTGGAAATAACTAGTACTGGTCTAATCCGTTCTACAGAAAATCTTGCTGAGCTAGGTACATATGAAGTC
>JAGQLK010000124.1 GCA_020429485.1 Candidatus Dojkabacteria bacterium
TTATACCTGGGATATTAGTCAGATAGAAAGCGGTGATTACTTTTTGAGAATTACATTAAGAGATACTGAAGATAATGATTACTTTTTCATAAGTGGCCAATTTGGCATCGGCGAAGGTGGATCAAATTCTATCTTTACCTCAGTTATTCCTGAAGAAGATTCTCAAATAGGAGAATTGCGTCCAAATATAATTATATTCTTCTCAGAACCAGAAGCACCATTTGCAGAAGATAGTCTTCTAGTCAATATTGATGGTTCAAATGAGGTTATAGAATGTGGCTTGTTTACAGAGACTGTTGAATGTAGTCTAACAGAAGATTTAGCAGTAGGTAATCATGAAGTATCTATTCAGATTGATGATCAAAATGGAAATAGCTATTCAAAGACTTGGATATTTGAGGTAGTAGACCAAGTTCCTGCAGATGGAGGTGATTCAGTTACAATTTTAGGTAGAACCATCCCAAGGTCAACTTTTAACCTGGCAATAGGTATATTATGTATTGGACTTGTATTACTATTAGTACCATGGTTCTTATACTACTCATTTAAGAAAAGGCAAAGAGGCTCTACAAATCAAATACAACAAGCTGGACAAATGCAGGCACCACCCGAATTTACTAGTATGGATCCAGAGCCAATTAATATGGAAGAATATCAGCCTCAAGTAGTTGTAAATGAGCCTGTATACAGTGAACCCACAGTTGTAGAAGCTCAGCCAGTAGCTACTCCTGAGTATATGGAACCAGAGATAATTCAGCCAGAACCTATCGGTCCTAGTGACGATTTCTCTCCTCCGACAAATACAACTACAGCACCAGCAGCAAGTTCTGCAGGTATGCATATGCCTAGTTCATATACCGATGAAGAAATTCCAGATTGGCTTAAGGATTTTGAAGCTGATCAACCTATTACTCCGGCAGGTGGTATTGATCAGGACTTTGGTGGTGATTCTGCCTCTGATTCTAAAGTTCATGATAGTTATGGACTATCATTAAATCCAGACTCAGACGATACAACATACAGTGATGAGTCTAAGTAATCCCTATTAAGCTTATTGAAAGTTTAATGATGTTGTTTGTTCAATAGTTGGTGTTGTATTGGCTATTGAATTTAGCTCATTAGTAAAGATCTCCGCGAACTCCTCAGGTGAAGAGAATGCTGTGTTACTAAAGCCAATTAAAATGAATTTATCTTCGACGTATGTCCCCTCTTCCCCTAGTGTGATATAGATTTTTTTACCTGATGTTCTTTCTGCAATTGTATCTGAACCGACATCATTTAGAGCCCGTAATACTGTTTTAATGTTATCTTGGGTCCAAACAGTAGCATCTACTCCGATCAACGTAACATTGTAATGAGCAATATACATCTCATTGATTCCTTCAGCTGCAAGCGGATTCACTCCTGTACAGACTTCATCTTCTGGTAAACATTCATTTGATGCTTGTAGAATACCTCCTTTGTTTAGCATTGAGGCTAACGTTATGATTGCTAATGCTAAAGGGACTATTTGGTCCATGTCCATTCCCGCCTTAAGCAAATGGAATAATGCCATTAACGAACTTAAGCCGTTTAGTGCTGATAAATAACCTTTGAAAATATCATTGAATGCATTTTCTACTGTGCTACCAATCCAAGCACCTATAGTTGATCCGATAGACGCACCAGCTGTAGCAAACCAGAAAACGGTCGGAGCTAGTGCACCACCTGTAAAGAATGTTGCAACACCTCCTAATACACCACCAATTGTACCTCCAATTGCTCCACCGATTAGAGCTCCAGTTATTACTGTAGTAGTAAGAGGCAAGCCAAATGCTAGTGCAATTCCCAAGCCTACTAAAGTTCCAACAGCAGTACCAGCAAGCACAGGGGCAGTCAAGGATGTGCCAGCTGGAACAGTTACACCTAATCTAGTAGCCACACTTGCAGCTGCTGTACCACCGAAAGCAGCTAATGCTTTCGCGGAACTTATATATCCAGCTGCACCCAACCAGTTACCTGCAGCCATCAAGAATCCTGCTGGATCTCCTTTGAGATTGCCTAATCCATCTATATATTCTCCTTTAAAGTACTCTAGTACATTACCTCCGTATTGGTTGCGAAGAATTCCTATTTGATTTCCTAACCAGATATTTCCAAGTGTAGAACCTAATATTGCATTTGCAGGAATGTGTGATAAAGCATTAGCCCATGCTGGTACTTTGCTACCCAAGTTGATTGCATTATATAGTCTTGAGCCTCTGAAAGCGTCGATTGCAAGTCTTCCTCCAACACCCACACCTACACCAACTGCACCTGCTAGAAGTGGGTTTACACCTAGTGCCAGCCCTCCGACTGCAAAGATACTACCAACAGTTAAACCTGAGTTGATAGCTCGAACACCTCTTGCAAATCCACTGTATATGTTACCTCTATTTCCTACTAGAGCATATTGACCTTGTTGAGTATTAGCTGCACCATAGTTAAATCTTGTTACTGCAGCATCCTGAGTAAAGAATTGACCGTATCCATTTCTGATCAAGAAATTACGAGCTCCATTAGAAATATATGCTGAGGCTCTAACAAATGGTCTAAATAAAGTTGGAGTAGCAGCTGGGTCATATGCAATACGAGCAAATTTAGTTGGATCTAGCCTTAAGAAATTATCAGTACCTTTAGCGGCTACCAATACTGAACCACCAACTGCAGCAGCTGGCACTACAGCCCCTGCTCCTAGTGTACCAAATGCAACTGCACCTGCACCTATAGCTCCAAGAATACCGTATGGTAATGCACTTACATAAGCACCTCCTATTCTAGCTACACCAATACCACCTTTTAATATCGCACCAGTAGAGGTCGCTGATCTCATCAATAAGTCAGAGCCCGACCTGTAAACTCTAGTAATAGATCCCCCTACTCGAGACATTCCGCTATGGACATCATCTACAGACTCAAGTTTAAGAATATTGCTTAATCCACTACCAATTCGAGTATTTTTAAAGTTACTAAACTTGGTGGATACCCATTGTCCAGTATTGGAATTAACAAATCGTCTTGCAAGTCTGTATCTACTTAAACCTCGTCCTGTTTCCCGAACTTGTTCAACGACTTCTCTGATCTGCTCAATAGGTCTTAGAATAATTCGCTTAATGGCTTGGGTTGCAATGAAGCTCCCTAGTTCTTTTGTACTATCTTTTGCCTTTTTCTTGGCATCTCTTATCTTAGTTTTCGATTTTACAATAGTGCTCTTCAGAGATTCAGGTGTTCCATCCTTTATTGCACCTGAAGCCTTCCTGACACCAGCTCCTAATAGATCTGCTCCTGCATAGAGTAATAATACAGAGTTATCTTTAACAGATTCTTTTAATTGTTTACGAAATATTTTACCGTAACCCTTTTGTTTAGGAATTTTAGGTAGTTGAGTAAGTAGTATTACATTGCCAGTTGATAGTGCTTCGTCGAGCATCTCTGCTCTTGATTGAAAGATTTTATTGTTTTGATATGCTGCTCTCTCCTTACGCATCTCCTTGTAAAGAGCTTTTAGTGTAAACCTTCCCGCTAGTCCATTATCTGAATATTCATCTCGTCTATCCAAAGCGCCTCTATATCTTTTTGCAAGTCTTCCAGTGGTCTTATCGCTTATTGGTTTAACAGCTGCTCTAATAGATTTTTTTAACACACCATTACTTACAGTTCCTTTTACAGTATCTACTTGTTGAACTGGTGCATCGGGTTTTGCGCTGTCCTGTTGTTGAGTTGGTTGTTGCTGATCCTGCGGTTCAGTTTGATTTTGCGAAGAAGCAGCGTTTTGTT
>JAGQLK010000125.1 GCA_020429485.1 Candidatus Dojkabacteria bacterium
TATTAGGTCGTAATGCATATGTAAATGCAGTCCAATTTCGTCACCGTTGTTTGCTTGACGTTCCAGAACCCAATCAACAAGCCTTTGCCTTCTTGCTTCAGAAATTTCGTCAGCTACAAAAATTCTTGGATTAAAAAACTGAGTAATTGGCATGCCATAATCTGTAGAAATAGAAGACATAGAGTTCAAATATTGATCAGTTACATCAAATCCTTCCCAATCCATTGTCCATGTAACATAAAGTGGATAGGATATGTAGAACGTTGCTGCTCTACTTACAAAATGAGTATCTGTGACTTCAGCTTGAATCAAATAGCTACCAGGGTCTAGGCTATCTCCATTTATATTTACAGCATACTTATTCTCATCTATTAACTCAGTCTCTAAGGTAACCGTATTCTTATCAGTAATGATTTTTGCCACGACTTCACTTTCTCCTAAATCTATATTACTTAACTCGATTGTAAATTTAGCAACCTTATCTGTGTCAGGAACTCCTTTACCCTTAAGTATCCATTCTCGCGACATGTTAACAACGATATCAGCTAAGACTTCTTCACCAATGGCTATCTGATATGATGAGCTTGTCAGCTCAGGTAATTCATCATTTACATAGCCTAGAAATGTTCCCTCATTACCGTAGTATAGAAAGTATCTACTATCTGTATCATTTATACTAATGTCTCGCTGCAGAGGAAAACTAATCTGGGTTTCAGCTGTGTTTAACCCGACTGCAGATACCTTAAGTTCTTCGTACTCACCAAAAGCAAATGATACAATCCTTAGATCTAACCCATCTATTCTACTTTTACCTTGATCAACCAAACTTTTGTGATCGATGATAAAACTTACATTATCATCAGCACTCAATTCATTTGTCGTGGTCTGAATTGAGATTTGTCTATTGGCTTTATATGTGTCATCCCACCAATATGGCTCCGAGTTATCTACTATGATGGGTAACGTATCCGGAGAATCATTTATGTCCACCTTCTGGCCATCATAAATTACTAAAAACACCGCAGAAAGCACAGTTACTAACACTAACAAAAATAGCTCTAATTTATGATCAAGAATGAAATCATCAATCCTGCTCGATTTTCTTTCTGACTTATCGAATATCAGCCCAATAAATTTAGAAACAATAATAGTAATTATTAATAGAGCTACAAATAAACCGAGAGTAAAGTACGGGTTTTCAATTCTTTCGTTTAAGAAATATCTATATAGATACAAGAGAACAATGTGCACTATGTAGTACAGAAAAGCTTTCTGTCCTAATAAATTAAAACCCCATTGAATAAGTGCTGTTAATGTTAGGCTTTTGGTTGATTCGATTAATAATGAGCTTATCAAAACTAATATTAACCCTGTCAAAACAAAGAAAGGTGTTGGTGGCCATCTGGTTAATAATGATTCGATTGCATAGATATTGGTAAAGTTATTAATGAATAAACCAAGCACTAATGCTAAAAGAGAAAAATACAAAAAGATCGAGCTGTATTTGATTCTTGCTTGCATCTTATTATCTACAATCAATCTCATCCACAACATTCCCAATAAATACACAGGTGCATACTGTAAGATTGGGAATCTAAACCAATCTTTGTAACCAGCAAACAATGAGGTTATGTATGCTAGATCATTGGGGACATCTAACTTGTGTATTATAGCTCCCAGTAGATATAGACTTATAGCTACTAGTACCGTAACCATAGAACTACTCAATAATGCCTTCAATTGCTTTCTGAATATATACGTCAATAAGCCGTACACTATGAAAGGGAATAGAAACTCGCTATAAGAAGGAAGATCAATGAACAAGATTATCCTCACAAGCTTCTCGATAATTCCAGATAGATCTGAATAGTAAAGACTTCTAGCGCTAACTGTTATGCCAATTACCCAATACCCTATTAAGAGCATAAATAATCTATTGATTGTTCTTCTGCGGAGAGTCTTGTCGTGTTTATGAGTATGGATATATGATAAATAACCTACAGCTGACGACACAAAGAGGAAGAAGGTGAAGGCAATGGTATCGCCAAATCTACTTATATAATCTAATTTTTGATTACTGTTAAAATTGAAAAAAACAACTGAATGAGCAAGTATCATGAAAAATACAGCTATGCCGCGTAGTTTATCAAGCAGTAATATTCTTTTCTTGGATTTCTTCATCCGAGCAGTCTATCGCTAGTTTATAAAGTATTATACTAAAAATAGACAAACATTTGCCCTAGTATCTAAATTTATCTATATTAATATATACTATTGAGTATAAATGGCAATATCACCAAACGCACAACTAGCAGGAACACCTGGGGCAAATAAAGACCTGCCTTCTATCTCTAACTATCTAAAAGATCCGAAAGTTCAGAAATATGTAATGTTTGTTAGTCTTGCGCTTAATGCCTTGCTTTTTTTAGGCCTACTCGGCTCACTTGGCTCCGGTGGTGGCAGATCTTCAAACCCGACAGTTGCACCAACTGCTTTACCGACACCTACAGATGCAGTGTTACCTAGGGATACAATAGGACCAACAGAGACTCCAAATGAAGAAGTTAAGAGATTGAATGAATGCTTTGATAACTGTACTGATGAGCAATTTTTGAATACTCTAGAGGTTGAACTAGAAAAAGTTACCGATGTTAAAGGAGCATATATTAGAAATATGAATGCTAATAGTCAGTGCTACGGAATCTATATGCAATCTACTTCTCCCAATAAGCAATTCGAGACCAGCTTCAGACCAGCAGATTGTGACAACTACACACAGAAGCCAAGACAAATAATTATAGGGAACAAAGCATATATCTATAGTTCAAACACTGATACATGGGATAGCGCAACAGTAAGTGAGCTTGTGCGAACTAGATTGATTGACACTAAAGATTTAGTAGCTGAACAACAGAACATAACTTCAGAATACGAGGAAATAAATGGCAAAAAGATACGAACATTAACTGGTACAAGTAGGATTGTTAATGATTTTAATCAAGTTGTTAATAAAGAAGTGGTAATAAAAGTAAACCAAGAATATGAAGTGATTTACTATTCTGATAGCGAAAGTGGTCTCTACACTGAAGAAGGATCATACTTTGATTACTTCATACCTAATAACATTTCACAACCTTAGTTACTATATCCTCCAATATATATGTTACGGACATCAGGATGTAAATTGAAATATGTTATTAGATATCTATTTCTATATGGTAAAAACTCTCCCTCGCTATTATAGTATCTCATTATTCTTAGGGTGGCGATGTTTCCATCAATCTTGATTATTTCAATTGCACTATTTTGTGGTATTAACTGCAATATCTCAGATTCTGAGACAGATTCTTCTCTATCAAATTCAAGTATGAGATCACCATAGTTTAACTCACCATTTACTCTGCTGGCATTAATCATTTGGTCTGCTAAGCTTAGTGCTGCTCTCATATTACTAAGACCATGTACTTTGTCATTAATTTCGTCCTCAGTGCTGTACAGATAATTATAAAATGTATCTCCAGGGCATTCTGTAATTGAAAAGTCCCTATGGCCATTCAATGTTGTCCCCCAATCAATTACGATACCATGTATTGCAGCTTTTTCTGCAATCAGGTTTTTTAAAGATACTCTTGCGGGAGCTGCAGGTAATTCATCAGTAAAAGTACCAATCATTCCAATACCAATACTTTCATAATTTATTCCCAATACATGAGCTCCTACCACGCCATCCCCTCCTTTTCTGCCTTCATATATCACACCATTCTGATCAATCAAATAGTTATAGCCTATGTCACC
>JAGQLK010000126.1 GCA_020429485.1 Candidatus Dojkabacteria bacterium
CAAGTTCAGTTGCTAGAGAAAATCCATTAGTAGCGATATCACTATCTTCATCTCCAATAATAAATGAAATAGAATGTCCTTTAGTTATATTGAGTCTCACTATTCGTGGATCCTCGTGCATCCAATCTGGATAAAACCCAGTTATCTCATCAATTGCTACTAGAAAGTAGCTATATGTATCTGGCTGCAGTTGGAAACCAGAATCGGCTAGACCTCCACCGCCAAGCATAACTTGTATATCAGTAGTAACGTGTGTTCCGTTTAAATCTATACTGAGGACATCCAACCAATCTCGACTACCAGCATATCTTTCTTTGATATTTACAGCTTGGATATTCTGAAGTTGAGTATCTGATAAATTAAATCTTCCAAATTCTAGTTGAGGAAGAGGTAATGCTGGTTGTATTGTCTCTGACATAATAATTTTACATGTGCTAGATTATAGCAATCTAATTGAAAATTGAGAGCTAGAAGATCTTAGTTGTCAGGTTTTGTCAAAGCGGATTGTATAATTTGATAAAGATTAACCACCTTGAAAAACAATACCCTGTAGTATATAATTGATATATATAAATAAGTAATATGGGACTTGAAGGTGGTACACAATATGATGAGTTAGATCCAAGTAATGCTAGAGCATTATTTGAGCAGTTTAATTTAGCGCTAATATTCGGCAATAATTTAGCTGCGTTTGGTGCGCTTGATGAATTATCAAGATTAGCTGTAGTAGAGGCCAAGAGAAATTTCGATAATGCTCCATATCTTGTTCATGGAGATTTTGCAGATTCAGATGAGTTCACGGCAGCAGTTATTGACTTCCGCAGCAGAGCTATTCAAACTATGAGAGCGCTACTTGGAGATTCGTTCGGTATTAGTGAAGCATAATTATTATAAAAATACTATGGAAACAGATCCTAATCAATCAGACATACCATTATCACAAAAACTATTTGAAGATTATAGACTTACAGCTCTTTTCGGTAACAACTTTGCTGCTTTCATGGCATTAGATCAATTATCACAATTAACATTAGCTGATGCGCAGTATAATTTAGATAATGCTTTTGAATTGACTCTTGAATTTACAACAGATTTGAACGAAAGATTTCAGTAGCAGCTCAGATTAGGCGTAGATCTCAAATGACAATTAATAGGATCCTGGGGGTCCCAGATGAGGAAGAATAATAATTTTGATACAAACTATGGTTTTTGTATTATCTTCTACAATAGGTCCTAATAATTAATATATTGGATCGAGTTAAGAATCTCATCGATGGCTGTCTTATTGTTGTTGGTTTTGTCCCAGATGGTTAAAAATCCATAGCCATTATCAGTACTAGATATTTGAATAACATATAAAGTAGAGCTATCAATATCTGAACTTTCTATGCTATAAATTCTATAATCACCTTGGTACGCACCCTTTAGATTAAGACTGCCTGTTTTAGCTTGTTCGTATGAAAAATAGTATTGCTGATTTCCGTAATTATTAATAATCAGTTCGATAAAGTCTTCATATGCAATTTCGCTTGCAATCCCGAAATCAATTTCTATTATATTACTGTCGCTTGACAGAATAATGTCAGGTCTTCCACCTGATATATGGTCTATATCTGCATACAAATATGAAGGGTATCTAAGGTTGAACTTTTCATTTATGTGTTCAAAGTCGTATGCGAAACTATCATAGCTTACTGTTGGTAACGGGCTGGGGATTCCAGTTGAGGGAATACTTGATATTGGAGGAGCAGCTGTCGGAGAAGGCTGTGTTGGCTTTGTTTCTTCAATGTTAGATCCAAAATAGCGAGTAATTATTACTACGAATAGTATTATTACAATAACTGGAATTATAGAAACTATTATATACTTTGTATATTTTTTCATTTTAGTATATCTTTCCATTTCCATTAATTAGTATTTTACTACCAGATTCTACAATTAATTTGTTTTGAAGGAAATCAATATTCAAAGCACCACCATTTTCAATAGTTACTGTTGAATCATTCACTATTATTACATTGTCAGGTGGATTAACTTCTTCTGCAAAAGAGCAATCATTATCGATTGTCCATTCGCCTGATGCAGGAGGTGTACAAGGTATGTCATCTGAGAGTACTATGAAGCTCGGATTATTGACTGCACTGATGTTTACCGTTCTGCTATTATAGTTCCCATCACCGGAATTCCAATTATACTCTGAAATTGTAAATGAATCTGTATCTATTACACTTTCCACATATGCAACATGTCCTACACTTCCTGAGCCACCATCATTTGCCTCCCAATTAACAATGGAACCTACAGTTGGAGTAGTTGTAACTGTAAAACCAATATCTTCTGCGTTATTATCCCAATTGTCTGCGTTTCCAAACCTTCCAGATTCTTCATTTGGACCTGTCATTGTGTTATGAAAATCGCCAAGAATTTCGTCAGCTCTGTAGGCTGCATAGGAAGTACAGTATCGAGTGTAGAAAGCCCATTGGTCTACTTCTCCTTTTTCAGAATCCTGATAAGGATAGTCGGTAGGATCTGTGTTCTCTGCATTTATGTTTAGGCTGAACAGTGCTATGAAGAACATCAGGCTGATTAGGCAGAATTGAGCAGTTTTATATATTCTTTTCTTCATTTACTTAGATTAACAAATAAGCTATCAATTGAACTAAAGTCTTGATTAATATAGTCATAGGTCAATTTAAATTCTAAAGTAGAATTTTTTACGCTAATCAGTTTGACTAAGGGATATTTGCTTTCCTGTTCCAATATTGTATATTCGTTAATACCCCTGGATTCTTTTATATTATATTGAATAACTCCCACGTCCATTTTCAGGCACTTCTCAAAGTCCAATTCTTTACATGATATCTTTGGATCAAAATACACAAATGAATGTGGCTTAACCCAGGTAATATCATTAGTAAGAGTATAGAAAGAGTAGACTACTGATTGACTTTTTACATCAACAAGATGTCCTCTTTGTCCCCCGTAATACTGGGAAGATTCCAATATATACACATATTGATTATTTGGTGACCACCCCACAATTTTAAAATCTTGCAGAGTATCTATGGGTATAGTTGTAATTGTTCCATTATCATCAATATATATAGTTTGATCAGAAACCCACTTATTAGGGTGCTTGAGTGAAAATGCTCTTATATCTTCTGTATTTGAATTAACAATGCTTTTATTTAGTAGCGAGTTGTGTTTAGAACTATCTGGTACTCTTTCAGCATTAACTTTTGAACTAAAGCTACTACTAAAGAGTACTATTAGCATGACTATAAAAACTAAGAGAGTAATTTTTTTCATGGGTTTAAAATTAATATAATCCAACTTAACAAACCCAATATAGATATTCTATGTAACGCAATACAATATTCTCTGAAAATTGATTTACGTACATTCATTACCTAACAAAAGCAATAAAAATCAGTATAATACCATCATGTACTCTAAAGAATATTTCAAACTACAAACTATATTTGCACAGCGTTGTGCAGAAATCCTAGGCAAAGATCTGCCTTATTGTTTATTTCATTATACTGCCAACTATCTGAGACTAGGACTTAGTAAACCATTTAATGAAAATGATCCAACATGGGTTAGTGCTGTAAAGAGGATAAATGCAGGGGAAGATGTCACTGAAGTTATCTATTCGTTTTATCAGAAGAGAAATACAAATCAAGTAGTTGATGACAGGAAGTACTTTGGATTTTTCGGCTATGACTGGGACGATGAAGGTAAACGAATTAAACTACATTT